>JBKTKK010000216.1:0-3472 GCA_047242405.1 Lachnospiraceae bacterium
GTACCATACTTTTGTATGGCTGTAAATAGGAAAACATACGAAAAAATATTTTTGATTTCTTTTTCTGTTTCTTCATTTTGTATCCATGCTATATTTAGTTGAAATAGGCTTGCATGGCTCCTTTCGTAATATTTAAAAACTTTTTCAACTATCCCTTTTTCATCAATATTTGATATTTGATTATGCCTGTTCCAACTGTTTTTCTAGCTGTTGCTTTTCGTAAATCGAACGATATATACCATTGGGAATATTTATTAGATCTTGATGAGTACCACATTCTGCCATATTCCCTTCTTCTAGTACCATAATTTGATCTGAACTTTGAATCGTTGAAATGCGGTGTGCAATAATGATCGTCGTTTTCCCAACACGATTTTTCTTTAAATTTGATAAAATCTTCTCCTCTGTATTGGTGTCGACTGCAGACAATGCATCATCTAGAATGAGTATTGGCGCGTCTTTTAGCAAGGCCCGTGCTATAGAACAACGTTGCTTCTGTCCACCCGATAAGGTAACCCCTCTTTCCCCCACTACGGTTTCATATCCATCGGTAAAATCAATGATGTTCTCGTGAATACATGCATCCTTTGCTGCCTGCTCGATTTGTTCCCTCGTTTTATCGGCAACACCAAAGGCAAGGTTGTTTGCAATGGTATCAGAAAATAGAAAGTTTTCTTGTGGTACGTAGGCAATTGCCTCCCTTAACGTATGTAAGGGGATATCCTGTATATTATGACCATCGATGCGTATCATCCCCGGTTCCGTCTCAAACAAACGCAATAATAAGCTTGCCACCGATGACTTGCCGCTGCCAGTCCTTCCAATAATGGCCAACGTATTCCCCTTATTTGTATGTAAATTAATATCCTTTAATATTTTTGCTTGTGGTTGATCTGGATAGGCAAAAGTTAAATTGGAAAACTCGATTTCCCCTTCAATCGCTATTTTGCTATCGGTACCTTCTTTGCTTATAATATCAGGTTTCTCATCAAAAATCGCCGCTATTCGTTTTAAAGAGGCAAGTCCTTGGGAGAAAAAGGTGATACTTTCTCCCGCTGCTAAAATCGGCCACACCATCATTCCGATGTATTGATTAAATGATATAAATTGTCAAAGACTGATTTGATTGGTTAATGCCAAGTAGCCTCCATAAATTAAAGTAAGCAAGCTACTAAGCCCTGTTAACAAATCAAGCAAAGGCATAAAAACTGCTTGCAATTTTGCAACTTGCAAATTTTTCTCCTGGTTTATGCGATTCATTTTTGCAAAACTATAAATCTGCTTTCGCTCCTGTACAAAAGCTTTAATAACTCGAATACCACTTATACTTTCTTGGACTTGATCCGTTAAGTCTGAAAATGCTTTTGTTTTCAAGAAATCTGCGGTTTGCCAGTTTTCCATAATAATATTGTCCAAGGGCAATACAAGAAAGCGGGATTACGCAACACAGAGCAAAAAGTCAACATAGAGTACTTTTTACTAAGACCAATAGAGCATAACCGAAGCATCAAACTCGATATGACGGCAGGCCCAATGGACATTCGTACTGCATTGTCGTTTGTGAATTTTGACATCAAATCGCCTGTTTTATTTGCATTAAAATATCGTATTGATAAGGTTTCCATATGGGAAAACATATCGTTTCTTAACCTTCGATTTGTCTGATGCTCCAAATAAAAAATAGCGCCAAAAAAAACGACCTAGGGCAATGAACAAACCAAGTAAAACGATTTTACCAACACCATATAGGATTCCTACTTTCGTAATCGTAAAGTTTTGTAAGCCATCCGTTATTTCTCCTGTTAACTGTGGAATATATAGATTTAAGATATCTACAATTAATAACGTTAAAATTCCACTTATATAAAAGGCCCTATGCCTTTTGACATATTGGAATATAAATTTGATTTCCTTCATAACACTCTCCATCCTCTTTCATGTGAAAATTAATACTGCCCTTTCTATTATCCATAGGTTTTGCGATAATGCAATAGATAAAACTTTTATTTTCTAGACTTATCTCGGTTGACGTTTCGGTCCCAAATGATTTATATTGGTTTAGGAGACACGGAATAAGGTCTAAGTATTGAAAAAGAACAAAAAGGAGTAATAATGAACGTACATTAAACACTTTATGCAGTTATGTTTAACGCACTCGCCGTTGGAGTGTTGGTTGCTGCGGAGCAAAGCAACAAAGAAGAAACCAAACAGTAACTATGAAAAGGATGATTTCGAAATTTCTTACCTGCACTTGAAGAAAAGGGAAAGAGTGACGTTACCTATTATTTTGAAAGTGACTATGCAACCCTCTCCGTTGATAAACAGGAATTCACCTCTTTTGACAACGAATGGGTAAATGCAGATGCAACGATAAATGATTTTATAGATTATACGATGATGAATGACCAATTGACGGGAAATGAAGTAACGAGCAGGGAAGATACTGCCACATTTAGTTATGAATCAAATATAGATGGGACAAATACCTATAATTACGTCTATGCTGCAAAGGGAGAGGACGCCTTTTGGCTTTGTACCTTTACTTGTAATCTAAATGAAAAAGATAATTACGTTGACCAATTTAAGAAATGGTTGGACTTAGCTGTTTTTAAGTAATTATCCCCGTTGTGAATATCCACTTGGCTATTGCCCTTGCTGGAATAAAAGAAGTACATATTCCATCTTCAAATTTAAAGCCAGGCAATTCGCCTGGCTTTAAATTTATCTATAGAAGTATACGATTTACTTATTTTTTTCCCTTTTCCTCTCTTGCTGCTCCATAGATTTCCGGCTTCATTACTTTAAATACCTTGTACTGTGCGTATTCTAAATCTTTTAAGGATAGTTTTGAAGTCTCCACACCTTCCGGATGAATTAAAAATTCCAAGCCTTCGATAAGATCCGTTAATGCAGGCATTTCATTAAACTTTACAGCAATTTTATCTTTATGAAAGTATATTTTTATTTCCCTTGCATTGGATGTCTCTACAAAGCAGATTAAAATTTTTATCCCTTCCGTACCATCCTCATCCACAAAAAAGTATCCTTTCGAAGCAATTTTATAAACTTCTCCGTGAAAATCAATATTCAAATACAAGTACCTTCCAAATCCAATGGGAATAGGATAATTCATATGTTCTTCCTTCCAATAAAGGTAGAGCGTTTGTTTTTCTATTTTAAATGCTATCTCCTTTACCCCGATCGAATAATTATTATGCATACATTGTATAAAAAGGGGAACGAGACCAGCCGTAGGTGATTCAAATTGATAACTCTTCCCATCTAGAAGCTTTGCTTCTGCAGGCAAGGGGTGTAACTGCTTTGGTGCTTTTCGTATAAACTCCCTTTTTCGTAGAATATTATTGGCCTGATGGGGTCTATTTTGCCAGCCCCCCCTGTTTTTACGCATAGGAAACTCCTGACTCTCATAAGGAACATGAAACTCTAAACAATTTAAAACTCGACATAGTTC
>JBKTKK010000216.1:3482-3979 GCA_047242405.1 Lachnospiraceae bacterium
AAATTCATCACAGTCAAAATAATCGCGAATAAGACGCATAAGTTGACTGGCAGCCGTTAGTTCCATTCCTCCTGCCGTTGTTGCTATTACCATATCCTTATCCGGTATCACAACAATGTTTTGACCGAGCATCCCATTAAATATATAAGTTCCTGCCCTTTCCCCCATCCAAATTTGGTACCCATACCCATTTTTACTCATATCGGATTCGGTACTTATTTGAAAACTAGTCGCTTCTCTTATCCATGTCTCTGATATTAACTGCTTCCCCTTCCAATTTCCTTTTTGCAAATACAATTGTCCGATTTTTGCCATATCTTCCAAACATATATTTAGCCCCCAGCCACCTTTTTCATTTCCCATGGGGCATTTTTCCCAGTAGTAATTATAAATGCCTAAAGGTGTAAAAATATGTTCTTGTAAATAATCCGAAAGATTTCTGCCTGTTTTTTGTTTTATAATTGCTGATAAGAGGTACGTATTCATACTATTATAGG
>JBKTKK010000217.1:0-3978 GCA_047242405.1 Lachnospiraceae bacterium
TCCTGTAGATGGTCATAATTTGCACCAGCTAATGCGGGTGTTTTCAGAAGCAAAAAAATTAAATCATGCAGTTTTGGTGCATGTTCAGACGAAAAAAGGAAAAGGCTATGAATTTGCAGAAAAACATCCATGCCGTTTTCATGGGGTTGAGCCTTTTAATATAGAAAATGGAGCACCAAAGATAAAAAAAGATAAGGCAACTTATACCGATGTATTTTCCAATACAATTTGTAAGATCGCAGAAAAAAATGATAAGGTTGTGGCTATTACGGCAGCGATGCCAGATGGAACGGGTCTTACGAAGTGTGGTAAGCTGTATCCGAATCGATTTTTTGATGTAGGTATTGCAGAAGAGCATGGCGTCACATTTGCAGCCGGTTTGGCAGCGGCTGGTTTAAAACCTGTCGTAGCCGTATATTCTTCATTTTTGCAAAGAGCCTACGATCAAATTATTCACGATGTGTGTATTCAAAACCTTCCGGTTGTATTTGCTGTCGATCGTGCTGGCTTAGTAGGTAGTGATGGAGAAACACACCAAGGTATCTTTGACTTATCGTTTTTAACGAGTATACCAAATATTTGTGTAATTGCTCCGAAGAATAAATATGAACTTATCGATGCGATGGAATTTGCGATGAATTATGATTACCCCATTGCAATCCGTTATCCACGGGGTGCTGCATTCAAAGGTTTAAAGGAGTTTCGAGCACCGATAAGTTTAGGTAAAAGCGAAATTATCGCATATGAAGGGGATGTTGCGCTGCTTGCATTAGGAAGTATGGTGCAGACTGCCTGTGAAGTAAGAGAAGAACTTCATAAATTAGGGATACGTGCAACGGTAATTAATATGCGCTTTGCGCAACCATTGGATTATGACATTGTTCACGAGATATCGCATTCCCATTCCCTTGTGGTCACATTGGAAGAAAATGTTATCAGTGGCGGGTTTGGGCAAAAGGTTTCTACTTATATTAGTAGCAAACAGTATCCAAATATGACATCGATAAATATTGGTATACCGAATGTTTATGTAGAGCATGGAAATGTAGATGTATTGAAAAAAGAATTTGGGATTGATAAAGACGGTATTGTTCGAAAAATACTAGATCGGATGTAAGAGAGGAAATAGTTATGAAAGAACGGTTAGACGTACTTCTATGTAATCAGGGACTTGCTCCGTCCAGAGAGAAAGCAAAGGCTATTATTATGGCTGGTCAAGTCTATGTCAATGGGCAGAAAGAAGATAAGGCAGGTTCAATGTTTGATATTTATGCTTCCATTGAAGTGAAGGGAAGCACATTAAGATATGTCAGCCGTGGCGGCTTGAAACTAGAGAAATCCATAGAGAAATTTCAAGTAGCTTTAGAAGAAAAAGTATGTATGGATGTGGGTGCTTCTACCGGTGGATTCACGGACTGTATGCTCCAAAACGGCGCAGTTCGTGTTTATGCCGTTGATGTAGGACACGGACAACTGGCTTGGAAATTACGTCAGGATGAACGGGTTATTTGTATGGAAAAAACAAATATCCGTTATGTGACACCTGATGATATTAAGGAACCAATTGATTTTGTATCGATAGACGTATCCTTTATTTCTCTTACGAAAGTCCTTCCTCCAGTCAAGGCGTTGTTAAAAGACCGAGGTCAAATTGTATGTTTAATAAAACCACAATTTGAGGCTGGAAGAGAAAAGGTAGGAAAAAAAGGAGTCGTAAGAGAAAGGACAACCCATTTAGAAGTAGTAGAAAACATTATGAACTTTGCGAAAGAAATTGGTTTTGGTATCTTAAATTTGGATTTTTCGCCAATTAAAGGACCAGAAGGAAACATCGAATATCTTTTGCATTTACAAAATAATCCTTCAGAGGATGAATTAATGGTGGATATGCCAGATGCGAAAAATTTAGTGGATCAGTCCCATGAATTACTATAATGGGCATAAGAGGAGTCTATGGATAATTTTTTCATAATAACAAATCAAGATAAGGATAAAGATAATATTACGACAGACTTTATCAGAAATTATCTATTATCAAAAAATAAAGTGTGCCTAACATACGAAAAAGGTCAAGTAGGGGTTGAACATGGATATCATTACACCGATGCAAGGGCGATTCCAGATGACTGTGATTGTGTTATTGTAATAGGTGGAGATGGCACTTTATTACAGGCAGCAAGAGATAGTGTCGAAAAATCGCTACCAATTTTAGGAATAAACTTAGGAACCTTGGGCTATTTGGCAGAAATCGACAAAAATTCCATTGTTCCAGCGTTAGATGGGCTCATGGCAGATGAATACTACATAGAAGAACGTATGATGCTGGAGGGAGAAATTATAAGAAATGGAAAAATATGTCAATCCGAGATAGCGTTGAATGATATCGTACTTTCCCGAAATGGGAGTCTTAAAACAATACGCTTTCATATATACGTCAATGGAGAATTTTTAAATCATTATTCTGCAGATGGCATTATTGTTTCTACCCCTACCGGGTCTACAGCTTATAATCTATCTGCTGGAGGCCCCATTGTCATGCCACAAGCTTCATTGTTCGTGTTGACCCCTATTTGTCCTCATACATTAAATTCCAGAAGTATAGTCCTTCCGTCGGATGTAATGATTGAAATGGAAGTGGACGAAGATTGTGAAAATACTGCAGTAAGTTTTGATGCGGATTCTGATTTTCAGCTAAAGCCACTGGACCGCGTTCGTATTTGTTGTTCACAGAAAAAAACAAAATTTGTTAAGATGAAAAAAACAAGTTTTCTAGAATCATTAAGAAGAAAAATGATAAACCAGTAAGGAGCTACCTATGAAAGTTGAAAGACACAGTAAAATTGTCGAGTTAATTGGAAAATATGAGATAGAGACACAGGAGGATTTGGCGGAAAAGTTAAAAGAAGCTGGTTTTCATGTGACACAGGCTACTGTATCCAGAGACATTAGAGAGTTAAAATTAAGTAAAATCGCTACCCACAATGGCAAACAGAAATATGTTGTTTTTCAGACTAATGACAAAGGTTTAAACGAAAAATATATTCGTATATTAAAAGATAGTTTTATGTCCATGGATATGGCGCAAAATATACTTGTAATAAAGACGGTGTCTGGTATGGCTATGGCTGCAGCAGCAGCCTTAGATGCTTGCCATTTTCAAGAAATCGTAGGTTGTATAGCAGGAGATGATACAATTATGTGTGCGGTGCGTACCGTTGATGAAACTATAATATTAATAGATAAAATTCATAAGCTGCTTAAGTAGGAGGAGAGATATGCTTCAGAATCTTTATGTAAAAGATCTTGCATTAATTGATGAAGCCGATGTAGCATTTGAATCAGGATTGAATATTTTATCTGGTGAAACTGGTGCCGGGAAATCTATAATAATAGGTTCGATCAATCTGGCACTAGGTGCCAAGGTACCAAAAGATATCGTTCGTAAAAATGCAGAATCTGCTTATGTTGAACTAGTTTTTCAGATTGAAGATACGAGAACACAGAAAATATTGGAAGAGAATGGAATCCGATTAGAGGATAATCAATTGATTATCGGAAGAAGAATATCGTCTTCTCGAAGTATATGTAAGATAAACGGTGAAAGTGTGCCCGCTTCAAAAATAAAAGAAATATCCCATCTGCTTATTGATATACATGGTCAGCATGAACATCAATCGCTTCTTTATAAGTCAAAACATTTGGAAATTCTGGATGCATTTGCAAAATCCCGCCTTAATACAATAAAACAGAATGTATCGAAGATATATCGTCGATATGTGTCGCTGCGAAAAGAATTAGAAGAATTTAACAAGGATGAAGAACAAAGAAGGCGTGAAATGTCTTTTTTGGAATTTGAAGTCAATGAAATTGAAAGTGCAAATCTCGTTGCAAATGAAGAAGGAAAATTAGATGAGCAGCATCGATTATTAAGTCATGGGAAACAGATTGTAGATGGGTTAAATGAAATTATTTATGAAA
>JBKTKK010000218.1:0-1766 GCA_047242405.1 Lachnospiraceae bacterium
TCCTAAAGTAGATTTTGGTTATTTACCATGTCTACTTTAGGAGGATCATATCAAACTCCCTTTGCGTTTGGAGGGGGGTATGCTCTGGGCTTTCCTACAAAACAGTTGTACCTATGCAACCTTTTTCCCTAAAGATCTATTATTGATGATAGGTAGATAAAAATTGTTTTAATTGCTTCATAGATTGTTCTAAAATCTCTACTTCAGGCAAATAAACAATTCTGAAATGATCTGGCTCCTTCCAATTAAAACCACCTCCATGTACCAGCAGTACATGTTTTTCACGCAAAAAGTCTAGTACAAATTTTTCATCACTTAATATGTGATACATTTTCGTATCAATCTTAGGAAAGATATAAAAGGAAGCTTTTGGTTTTACTGCTGATAGACCTGGTATATCACAAATTGCGTTATAAATGAAATTACGTTGCTCAAAAATTCGCCCACCGGGTAACAATAATTCGTCTGTGATTGGTAAGCCTTCTAGCGCAGTTTGGATGATGTACTGTGATGGGACATTTGCACATAAGCGCATAGATGAAAGCATACTAAGTCCCTCAATATAGCCTTTTGCTTTTTCTTTCGCACCGCTTAGTACCATCCAGCCACAACGAAATCCTGCCACACGATGTGATTTACTTAACCCATTTAACGTAACAAAAAAAATGTCATCTGCTAAAGAAGCAATGGAAATGTGTTCCAAGCCGTCCATAACTAATCTATCATATATCTCGTCTGAAAATATAATTAATTCGTATTCTCTAGCAATTTCAATAATATTTTCTAATACTTCTTTCGGGTATAGGGCACCGGTTGGATTGTTTGGATTAATAATTACAATTCCTTTTGTCTTGTCGGTTATTTTACTGCGTATATCGTTTATATCCGGGTACCATTCACTTTGTTCATCGCAAATATAATGTACAGCCTTTCCACCTGCTAGAGTAGCAGCAGCGGTCCATAATGGGTAATCAGGAGAAGGAATTAGAATTTCATCCCCATTGTTTAAAAGGCCTTGCATAGTCATAGTAATTAATTCACTTACTCCGTTTCCGGTATAGATATCATCGATTGTCACATTTTTAATTTTTTTTAACTGACAATAATTTACAATAGCAGTACGGGCTGAAACAAGTCCTTTTGAATCAGAATAGCCTTGTGCGTGTTTTAGATTAAGAGCCATTTCGGTAACTATTTCATCTGGGGCATGGAAGCCAAATGGTGCTGGATTACCAATATTTAAACGCAAGACATCAATCCCGTTTGCAATCATACGTGTGGATTCATCCACAACTGGCCCCCTAATATCATAGCTTACATTCTCAAGTTTTAAAGATTTTTCAAATTTATACATTTTCTCACCTCGTTTTGGAAATTCTATATCACTTTGGGTTATTGGAGACATGGAAATTACAGTATCCTTTATGGGTCATTTATAATCAAGAGGAAAAGAACACGTTTTTAAATTAAAAAAGCCCCAAGCTAATAATAGCTTAGGGCGAATATAATCCGTGTTACCACCTAAATTCAAAGCAGCGTGCTTTGCTCTTAATCAATACAAAGTTTCCCTTATATTGTTTCTCAATAACGGGAGATCCCGACGGTTTCTATGCAATATAAACTTTACCTTATATCTTTCGAAACAGTAGCTCCAAGACTGCTTCCAAATTTTCTTCATGAAGATTTACACCAACCATCTTCTCTCTTTGAATCCAAAAATTTGTACTCCTTCTTTTCTTTGCCTTTTTCATTTTGATTAGTATACC
>JBKTKK010000218.1:1776-3956 GCA_047242405.1 Lachnospiraceae bacterium
GTATACCCGTATTTATTTAGCGTGTCAACTACTTATTTTTTAAGTTTTAAGTTTACTATGCCTTTCGTGGCTTTATAAATAAAAGCATTTGGTTGCTTATAAACAATTTTTATTGTAAAAGGTTACAAAGTAATTAAGATTTAGAAGGCCTATAGGGGAGACAGATGCTTGCTATGCCTGTAAAAGGTTGGGGCATTGTGTGAAACAGGATGATATGGAACAGGTAATTGTTAAAATGAGGGATGCCGATGTAATCGTTTTGGCTACCCCTGTATACTTCTACACAATGTGTGCGCAGATGAAAACCATGATTGACCGTACTTTAGGCGGAGAGCAGAAAGCTGGTCTGGAAAACAAGGAGTTTTATCTGATTGCTACTGCCGCCGATGGAAAAGCCGCAATGGAAAGGACAATTAACGGGCTGCGCGGTTATATAGAATGTCTGCCGGGAGCAAAAGAGAAAGGAGCTGGTTCTTTCTCTGGCTGCTTGTGGCAATCAGAATACAGTAGAGGATACATCGGCAGAAACAGAAACTAGGGCTCCGGCAACGGAACCCGCTGACAGCAGCCCAGAAAGTACAGCGGAAAACGCACTGTCAATTCGATAATTCGGAAATATTTTCGATGGTTAAAATAAGAGAAACCGTCTATAATAGAAATTAGAAATTTGGTAAGGAGGTTTGCTTATGTGTGGTCGCTTTTTTATAGATATCAGTGAGTCAGAAGAGTTAGGAAAAATAATCGCCAATTTAGATAAAAAGATAAGAGAAGAAAAGAGTTTTGCAGGAGTTGAAATTTACCCAAGTGCAAAAGCAGTAGTGCTAGAAGAGATAGATAAGCTTATAACCCCAGCTTTCTTAACATGGGGCTATCCAGGTTTTCAAAAAAGTAAGGCTATCATAAATGCCAGAAGTGAAACAGCCGAAGAGAAGCCCATGTTTCAATATAGTGTCCGCAATCACCGCTGCATTATTCCCGCCAATGGCTTCTTTGAGTGGAACCGAAAAGGGAATATGGATAAGTATTATTTTTCAGATAAAAATGCCGATACGCTATATATGGCAGGTCTGTATAAACAATTTGAAGATGGGGACCATTTTGTCATCTTAACAACCGCTGCCAATGGCTGTATGGAACCTTTGCATGATCGTATGCCTTTAATTTTAAAGGAAGCAGAAAAAAATGACTGGTTATATTCCACCGAAGCGGCGCGGTTTTTACTTCACAAAACCCCACCAATTTTAGAGCGACGTTTGATACAGACCCACGCAAAAAAATCCAAACAACAATTGGATGATTACGAACAGCTAACCTTTAATTTTTAGTATCGTTCTTACTCTTTTTTCTCGATATACGGTGTCTTTGTGGTTGTAGTGTAATATCCGTAATTGCAACGGCATCTCGTTGAGACAAGACAAAGGCTACTGTATTTGCTACTTCATGGGCATATAGATAGGCATCTTTTGTATCGCCTTCGCAAAAATCCGCATTTCGGTAGAAATTTGACTTCGTCATATCGGGATGAATGGAAACGACCTTAATCCCATATTTTCTTGCTTCATCAAATAAACTTTTTGAAAAGCTTGATAGGGCAGCCTTTGTTGCACCATAGGCACAACCATGAGGATTAGACTCTTTGGCAGTAACGGAGGATATGTTAATGATAAATCCTTCTTGTTGCTTTATATCCCTTAAGAATTGTTGCGTAAATAGAAGTGGTGCCTCTAAATTTACTGCCACCATTTCGTGAATTTTTTTAGGGTTTAACTCCTCATGTAAACCAAAATACCCGACCCCGGCACAATTAATTAATACCGATACCTTTGCTTCCTTTTTAATTTTTTGTATTTCTTTTACAATATGATTGTAATCCGTAAAATCACAGACAACAGGGATAAAATCTTTATCACCACCATCGAACTTTGAAAAATCTCTTCCAAATCCATACACTCTATAATCCTTATTCCGTAATAACTGACTAATTTCGAAACCTATGCCACTGGTCGCACCTGTAACAATCGCTGTTCTTTTTAATTGTTCTCCCATATAAAAATTTTATCCTCCGGTACATATTCTTCTACAATGCTTTTAACGTAATGAATCATCTCTAAACTTAAGTCTTTTCCATAATCATAGACACCTGCCTCAATGGCAAACGGATATTGAAGAACACTGGAAGC
>JBKTKK010000219.1:0-3933 GCA_047242405.1 Lachnospiraceae bacterium
AGTGTAGCCCTTATTACCGATGGACGTTTT
This sequence comes from Lachnospiraceae bacterium, assembly GCA_047242405.1. Taxonomy (GTDB): domain Bacteria; phylum Bacillota; class Clostridia; order Lachnospirales; family Lachnospiraceae; genus Fimimorpha. The sequence goes on from JBKTKK010000219.1 coordinate 31, forward strand.
AGTGGAGCCTCTCGAGGAGCAAGTATTGGGCATGTAGCACCAGAGGCTGCAGTCGGTGGTCCAATTGCCCTTGTTGAAGAAGGTGACCTTATTAAAATAAATATTCCAGAAAATAAGTTAGAATTGGATGTAACAGCGGAAGAACTTGAAAAAAGAAAAGAAAAATGGCAGCCAAGGGAACCAAAGGTTAAGACTGGTTATTTAGCGCGTTACGCTGCTCTAGTCACATCAAGTAACCGTGGGGCTATTTTAGAAATAAAATAGGGAAGATAACGTAGATTTGAATTAAAGTGAGGGGAGAATTGCATGCAGTTAACAGGAGCAGAAATCATCATCGAATGCCTCAAAGAACAGAGTGTGGATACGGTATTTGGTTATCCAGGCGGTTCCATTTTAAATGTATACGACGCGTTATACAAACATTCCGATGAAATCACACATATATTAACTTCGCACGAGCAAGGGGCGTCGCATGCCGCAGATGGCTATGCACGTGCAACAGGGAAAGTCGGCGTTTGCATGGCAACATCCGGTCCGGGTGCAACAAATCTTGTCACCGGTATTGCAACTGCACAGATGGATTCGATTCCTATGGTGGCAATTACAGCCAACGTAGCACTGCCTTTACTAGGAAGAGATTCCTTTCAAGAGGTGGATATTGCTGGAATTACAATGCCAATTACAAAACACAACTTTATAGTAAAAGACGTATCGAAATTAGCCGATACGATTCGTAGTGCTTTTAAGATCGCACAAGAAGGAAGGCCAGGTCCAGTTCTTATTGATGTTACAAAGGATGTAACAGCAAATAAAACAGAGTATACGCCTAAAACACCTGAATTAATAAAACGACAGACCGATAGCATAAAGGAAGATGATATTAAAACCGCTATTTCTATGATTAAAGAGTCCAAAAGGCCATACATATTCGTTGGCGGTGGCGCAATCGCATCTGGTGCTTCGGCAGAACTTGCAGAATTTGTAGAAAAAGTTGATGCTCCAGTTACCGATACGTTAATGGGGAAAGGGGCATTTGATGGAGAAAATTCGCTTTATATGGGAATGCTTGGCATGCATGGTACAAAGGCGGCAAATTTAGGCGTAAGTAAGTGTGACTTATTAATTGTCATTGGTGCTCGCTTTAGTGATCGTGTATATGGAAATGCCAATAAGTTCGCTTCCAATGCAAAAATTCTTCAAATTGATGTAGACCCGGCAGAAGTAAATAAAAATATACGGACGCATGCATCGGTGATAGGAGATGTGAAGTCGGTATTAGAGATTTTAAATGCAAAATTACCAAGGCTTAATCATCGGGAATGGATTGATGAAAATAGGGCGATGAGTGAAAAATTCCCATTGAAGTATCGTCAAAATGAATTGACAGGGCCTTATATCATAGAAAAAATTTATGAAATTACAAAGGGTGACGCAATTATTACGACAGAGGTTGGCCAACACCAGATGTGGGCAGCCCAGTTTTATAAATATCGCAAGCCGAGAACGCTCCTTTCATCGGGGGGATTAGGTACGATGGGGTATGGTCTAGGTGCCTCCATCGGTGCTAAAATGGCTTGCAAAGACAAGGTAGTATTTAACATTGCAGGCGATGGTTGTTTTCGTATGAATATGAACGAAATTGCAACGGCCACTCGCTACAATATTCCAGTTATTCAAGTCGTTATGAACAATCACGTGCTGGGTATGGTACGTCAATGGCAGAATTTATTTTATGGGCAACGTTACTCGTTCACCGTCTTAGATGATCAAGTTGATTTTGTGAAATTAGCAGAGGCCATGGGGGCAAAGGCTTATCGAGTTACAAAGTGTGAGGAAGTAGAAGCGACAATCCGGGAAGCAATTGCTTTAAATATTCCTGTTGTCATTGACTGCATGATTGAAAAAGATGATAAAGTATTCCCAATGGTTGCACCTGGCGCTGCAATTGATGAATGCTTTTCTGAAGAAGATTTGGCAAAGAAAGATTTTGGTTGATTAAAGCAAATGAAATAGAGATGGAAAAGGAAAACATTAGGGATATTTTTACTAATGTTTTTCTCATTTTCATCGGTGATGAGCACGCGGAAATTTGCGTCATAGCGGGGGGGACACGCAATTGTAAGAAAACGTATATTGACTTTTGAGGAAGTTATTGCTATTATGATTAAATGTTAGAATGGTTTATGGCCGCTAACTTTAGAACAAATGAGAATACCATATTGGGGGAGGGAGACGTCGATCGACCCTTTAGGCTGATAATATACTCCATAAAATAAAGGAAGATAAGACGTAAGATCGGCTTGTCTATTTTTTTTGCTGGAAATAAAGAATGGATATTTAGGCGGAAATCGAGCCACAAAAGGAGTTAATTATGGACGAAAAAACAATATTGGTAGTGGATGATAATGAAGAAATTCGAGAAGTTGTGCGACTTTTATTAGAAAGTGAAGGATACATTGTAAAAGAAAGCCCCGATGGAGCGGATGCATTAAATAAAATAGATGATTCCATTGATTTAATTATATTGGATGTAATGTTACCAGGGAAATCAGGATTCCTCACTTGTGCAGAACTTCGAAAAATAACGATGGCTCCAATTTTATTTTTGACTGCAAAAAGCCAGGATTCGGACAAAACGATGGGCTTTCAAATGGGCGGAGATGATTATTTGTCCAAACCCTTTTCTTACCAAGAATTATTGTCAAGGGTAAAGGCACTATTGCGTCGTTATTACGTATATGGGCAAAAGGAATTGGAAGAAAAAGAGGATTACATTGTTTCGGGTAATCTTAAAATTAATCGTAATTTTAATGAGGTGTTTAAAAACGATAAAGAAATCTCACTAACAGATATTGAGTATAAAATGTTATTATTAATGGCAGACAATTACCGTAAAATATTTTCTGCTCAGAATCTATACGAAAGCGTATGGGGTGAACCATATTTCTATATTTCTAATGATACTATTATGGTACATATTCGAAAATTGCGTGTGAAGCTAGAAGATGATCCACAAAATCCAGTCCACATAAGAACTGTGTGGGGAAAGGGGTATCGTTTTGAATAACCGTATTTGGAAAAGCCGCCTTGGCATGAAATTATTAATGGGGATACTGATCTCTTTTTTGGCTGCCTTGTGCAGCTTTTTTCTTTTTCAATTTGTATTAGGTGGAGTTCTCAATATGTACTTAGAAAAGACAAATTATATTGAAGAGCAGACGAATCAATTAATGGGACAACTCCAAGGTTACGTAGATCGAAAATACTTAACGATGTATGATGCCGATGCTATTACAAAATGGGTGGAAAGTAAAAAGACGTTGGTCATTAGCATCTATGATGAAAATAGATTAATCTATGATTCTACGGATCCTTATTCTGCGCAGATCCAAAACAATCAACTGGAAATTCCTTTTTATGACTGGAAGGAATTTTACATAATTGATTTTGTAGATGGCCCGGCACGGGTTTGTGTCATAAGCTTTTTAAATTACCAATATGAAAGTATATGTAAGATGATTAGCTTATTTCTTGCTTTTTTCGTCTTTGTAATTGTTATTACAAAGCTTATTATGGCAAAAATGCGCTATATTAATCAATTGGATTGGGAAATCCGTGTGATGGAAAGTGGTGATTTGACTCATTCAGTTACGGTAAAGGGCAATGATGAGTTGGCCTATCTTGCAAGAAGTGTGGAAGAAATGAGAAAATCATTTATTGAACGTCAGGAAGGAGAAGACGATGCACGAATCGCCAACAGCCGTTTAATTACATCCATGTCCCATGATTTACGAACACCGTTAACGACGTTAATTGCATATTTGGATATGTTGTCATTAAAGAAATACGACGGTATTAGGTGGAGTTCTCAATATGTACTTAGAAAAGACAAATTATATTGAA
>JBKTKK010000220.1:0-3932 GCA_047242405.1 Lachnospiraceae bacterium
TTTCCCCATTACTTGAAAAGTACCGATGAAAATAATTATGAAAATATATGCTGTACGAAGTATCCTTATATGATAGGTAGGTTTCATAATTGTGATCATGTTATTGAAAGTCCTTATATTAGCAGGTTTCATGCTCAATTATTAAAAGATGATGAAGAAATTGCAATTAAAGATTTAAACTCAATGAATGGTACCTATGTAAATGGAAGAAGACTAGAGGCAAATGAGTCAATAATTCTACGTTTTGGAGATGAGGTCGCTTTGGCTAATTTTTGTTATAAGTATATTTAAATCTTAAAGCAAAGGATTATTAAATAAAAATAAATTGGTTGCTGATTATAAACTCGTACCATATAATAGTATTAGTGACAACGTGACCCAACATAGAAATGGATGAAAAAGAATATGCAAAGGTAGAAAAATATGGTCGAGGAAATTAGTAAACATTTAAAAAGTCATAAATACCATCAAATATCATCAAATATACAGCAATTAAACATATATTATAAGTTGATACAAGATGAGGTTTATGCCATTTGTATGATTGATGATAGTAACCGATTTTTAGTTGAACAGGGTCAATACGACTATCTATTACGACAAGTCAAAGCTATTTTTTTAGAGAAACAAAAGGCGTGTCATTTAATTGGAGTTGTAGTTACAAATGATATTTCTCGGACAAAAGAAGTAACAGAAGGATTTGAGTCTAGATGGCTAGTAGATAAAAGCGATAAAAAATTAATAATTTTTGAGAATGAGCCAAATGAGTTTTTAGATCTAAAGAAGTGTATAGAAAATGCGTTAGTAGGTAAGAAAACAGGTAATATTGGTCCATTTACTTTTTCCCCCATTAACACCATTCTTATTATAATAAATATTATTGTATTTGTTTTAACAGAGTGGAATGGGGATACGACGAGTGCAGCCTATATGTTTGAGTGCGGGGCGATTCAGTATGGCTATTTTATAACACACCCGCAGTTCTGGAGATTAATTTCGAGCGCATTTTTACATTTTGGTATTGCACATTTATTTAACAATATGTTAGTTTTAGCCTATATTGGAGATAACCTAGAAAGGGTATTAGGTAGATGGAAATATTTACTTCTGTATTTCGTTAGTGCAGTAGGCTCTAATTTAATTTCCGTTTACTGGTATCAACATACAGGAAACATATTTGCAGTCAGCGCGGGAGCATCTGGAGCTATATTTGGTGTTGTAGGAGCTCTATTGTACATCCTAATAAGAAATAATGGTAGATTAGATGATATCAACAGCAGGCAGTTAATCCTTATGATTGCATTTACTATATTTCACGGTATTACAACCGTTGAAGTAAATAATAGTGCGCATATTGGTGGTATAATCGTTGGATTTATCTGCGCAATGCTGCTGTATCGAAGGCCTAGCGCGTGACTATAATGCTTCGTGTGCATTTATGGAATCGAGAGGAAGGGTAATGGTGAAAGATGTTCCCTCCCCGGGTACGGAAATGACGCTCAATGTCCCGTTGTGTGCTTCTACAATTTTTTTTGAAAGAGGAAGCCCAAGGCCGGTACCTTCCTTCTTGGTTGTATTAAATGGTTCAAATATACGTTCCACTTGATCTGGTTTTATGCCATTTCCATCATCAGTAACGCTGATGGATACATTTGATTCTTGCCGTTTTAGTTCGACTATTATATGACCATTGTCATTAACTGCCTCAATTGCATTTTTAACTAAATTTAACACCGCTTCATATATTTTTGTGCGGTCAACATACATCTCAGGAATATCGTTATAACAATTGTAGGATAAGGATTTATTTGTAGATTCAGTGAGAGCTAGACATGAAATATATGTATTTCGAATTAACTGGGCTAAATTCGTTTTTTTTGTATTTAATCGAGCGCTGTTATTATAATCAGACATCTGGTAAATGATAGATTGCAAGAAATTGCAGTCTTCTTTTGTTTCTTTCCAATATCGATAATCAATAATTTCTGGATGAGAAGATTCTAAAAGCTGTAAAGAGCTACTCATAATTGTTAAAATATTTTTTAGCTCATGGGAAATACCAGATAAAAATGCATCATGATCTTCTTGCAAGGCAGTAATTATTTCACCTGTTTCTGAATCGTGTTTTTTTAATTCATTAATCTTTTCGCTTATATCTTTAGATAACAAAATTTTACCTCCTTTAAAAATGACAACAGCTTCTTGTTTCTGTATAATAAAGAACCCTTTTGTAATAATCGAACGGATGATAAAAAGTCCCATCGACATGTAACGATATTTTAGCATGTTAAATGAATGAATTCAAATCGTATCGTACGACAAATTCTCTCAGGTTAAAAGAAAAGAGCAAAAAATCATTCGAAATTGTTTTAAATATATAATAATATGTCGAAGTGTAACGGTATGATTTTACATATTTAAAATACTGGCGAATTGGGGGATAGAATATTGAAAAGTTTTATGATATGCTTAAAGAATAAGGCTATAATAAATGTAATTAGAAAGGAAGTAATGTGCAATGGAAAACTGTATATTTTGTAAAATTGCCGCAGGAGAAATACCATCTGCAACAATATACGAGGATGATGAGTTTCGCGTTATATTGGATTTAGGTCCAGCGACGAGAGGGCATGCGTTAATATTACCGAAAAAACACTTTAAGGATGTTACAGAGATAGATCAGATGACGGCTAGCGGTATTTTACCTTTGGCGGCCAAAATTGGGATAGCAATGCAAGAGTCGTTAGGATGCGATGGGTTTAACTTAGTCCAAAATAATGGCGAGGCTGCTGGGCAGACAGTGCTACATTTTCATATGCATGTTATTCCAAGATATGCTGGTGGTGAAAACATAGTAAGCTGGACGCCAGGGACAACAGATCCGGCTACATTAAACAAGACTGCATTAGAAATAGCATCGAAATTAGATTAGAATAAAAAGAGAGGTAGATAAGTAATGTCAACATTTAAAACAACAGGGGTTTGTGCAAGATCGATTAATTTTGAGGTTGAGGGAGAAACAATCAAATCTGTACAATTTGTAGGCGGATGTGCAGGTAATACGCAAGGAGTTGCCAGACTTATCGAGGGTATGAACATCGATGAAGCCATTAGAAGAATGGAAGGAATTGAATGTGGAGTGAAAGGAACTTCATGTCCTGACCAGCTTGCAAAGGCATTAAAGTCTTATAAAGAACATAATAATTAAATGGTAGTTTGATTGATGGACCAGTGATTCGCTGGTTCATCTAATTTAAAATCCGATGTTGTTCCAAATTTATTTTATCTTGAGATAAATTTTGAAAAACACCGGATTTACAAGTTGATAATAGTTGGAGGACCTTTATGAAAAAGATTATATTAACCGGTGGAGGAACAGCGGGTCATGTAACGCCTAATATAGCCCTTCTCCCTGGACTAAAGGAGGCCGGTTTTGAAATAAAATATATCGGCTCATATGATGGGATGGAAAAAAAATTGATAGAAAATGAAAAAATCCCATACTATGGAATCGCAACAGGAAAGTTTCGTAGGTATTTTGATATAAAAAATTTTACAGATCCTTTTCGCGTTTTAAAAGGGTATGGTGAGGCAAAAAAAATAATTAAGGAATATAAGCCAGATATACTATTTTCCAAAGGGGGGTTTGTAGCAGTTCCAGTTGTACTAGCGGCAAAACATTATAAGATTCCCATTGTTATACATGAATCGGATATGACACCAGGGTTGGCAAATAAATTATGTATTCCATCTGCAACGAGGATATGTTGCAACTTTCCAGAGACAATGGGTGAGTTGCCAGAAGGAAAAGCAGTATTATCGGGATCGCCTATACGTAAGGAATTATTGCAAGGGGACAAAATTGCTGGTTTAAATTTCACAAATTTATCTGCAAATAAACCTATTTTACTTATGATGGGTGGTAGTACAGA
>JBKTKK010000221.1:0-3930 GCA_047242405.1 Lachnospiraceae bacterium
TATGCTAGACACCCATCCAATATTCTTGTTATGACGTTTACAAACGCAGCAGCAGTTGAAATGCATCAGCGTTTTGTTCAGTTGGCGGGGAATCTAGGCAGTGGTGTTACCTTTGGCACTTTTCATTCTATATTTTTTCGAATATTAAAGTTTGCCTATAATTATAGTGCTTCCAATATCATTTCTGAAGACAAACGTATCGCCTATATGAAAGAAATCGTCACTGCTTTAAGAATGGAAGCAGAGGATGAAGCAGAGTTTGTACTATCAATTTTAAATGAAATAAGCTCCATAAAAAATGATCGGATTGATTTAAATCATTATTATGCAAAAAATTGTTCCGAGGATAACTTTAAAAAACTCTACTTTAGTTATGAGGATCGGTTACGTCAGGAAAATTTTATAGATTTTGATGATATGTTACGAATGACATATGAGTTGCTTACAGCACGAAAAGATATTTTATCGCTTTGGCAACAAAAATATCAGTACATTTTAATTGATGAATTTCAAGATATAAATCGGGTTCAGTATGATGTAATCCGTCTATTAGCTGCACCCAATAATAATTTATTTGTCGTGGGCGATGATGATCAATCCATTTACCGATTTAGAGGGGCAAAACCAGAAATCATGCTTGGGTTTGAAAAAGACTACAAAGATGCCATACGTATTTTACTGGATACCAATTATCGTTCAACGCAAAATATAGTGGAAGCCGCCGCACAGTTGATAAAAAATAATAAGGCCAGATTTGATAAGGAAATAAAAGCTTCTCATAAAAAAGGTCCAGATATCGTAATAAAAGAGTGGGATAATCCGGCGGTACAAAATGAAAAAATCATTACAGTTATTCGTCAGCACTTAAAAAAAGGTGGTGCTTACAAAGACATTGCTATATTATTCCGTACCAATACGGGGGCCCGTTCTGTAGTAGAGAAGCTAATGGAATACAACATACCGTTTCAAATTCGCGATAGTTTGCCCAATATTTTTGACCATTGGATTGCAAAAAGTATATTTTCTTACATGCGAATGGCCCATGGCGATCGTAGTCGTGCCACTGTATTATCGGTTATTAACCGACCAAACCGGTTTATTGGTAGAGAATGCCTCAATACGTCTGAAATTTACTTTGATGCCATAAAAGAGTATTATAAAGAGAAAGATTGGATGGTAGAACGGTTAGAAAAATTAGAGTACGATCTTCGTATGCTAAAAAGAATGGCACCTTATGCGGCAATTAATTATATCAGACATGGCGTTGGATATGAAGAATATTTAGTAGACTATGCCACTTCGCGTAGGATGAAGCCGGAAGAATTAATTGAAGTATTAGACGCATTGCAAGAGAGTGCAAAAGATTTTGAAACAATGGAAGATTGGTTTGAGCATATTGCAGCGTATACAGAAGAGTTAAAACAACAGGCAGCTCGTCGCAATCAGGTAGAAGATGCAGTGTCCTTAAGTACGATGCATAGTGTAAAAGGATTGGAATATGAGATGGTTCTTATTCCAGACGTGAACGAAGGGGTGATCCCACATCATAAAGCGGTACTCGATGCAGATATCGAAGAAGAGCGTAGGTTATTTTACGTAGCTGTAACGAGGGCAAAAAAATATTTGGGTATCTTTTCAACAAAAGAAAGATACAGCAAAGCGCAAGACCCGAGTCGATTTATGAAAGAAATAAGAGAACGTGCGCCCCAAAAGAAATAAGGGAATTAAGAGAATGGCTTCCCTGGTTTTAAAATGAGCTCCGCTTTGCTAAGCAAAGGGAGCTCATTTGTTATTTTACTGATTCTTCTTCTGATTCCTCTTCGTCATCTTCTAAATCGTCTTCACCAACGATTTCATCGTATTCTTCTGAATCTAATAATTCATCGAATGCGTCTGCAACGATTTCGTATTCATCATCACTTTCAATATTTTGAAGATCTGGTTGTCCATCTTCTGTTTCCGTATAGCGGTATAAGAAAACTTCACCTTCTTCTGATTCGGGTCCTTCTGTTGGAAGGAGTGCGATATAATCTCTTCCACCAGCTGTAAAGATTGTTAATACAATACATTCCAATTCCGTTCCATCATCTAAGGAAAGAGTAACTGTCATTTCTTCTTCGTGATTGTGATCGTGTCCGCATCCGCATCCACCGCCACATTCGCATTGGTGATCATGTGCCATGAAATCCTCCTATCTGCCCGAAGGGCAATTAAAGCTATATACCAACCGCTGAATTCTTCCAGCTGATTGCTATCGTTAATATATCAAATTTGGTATAAAAATGCAAGATAATTAAACGTTAAATCGGAAAAGAATTACGTCTCCATCTTGTACCACATATTCTTTTCCTTCTAAACGAACAAGCCCTTTTTCTTTTGCTACCGTATAGGATTTACAATCTAATAAATCCTGATAGTTGATAACTTCGGCTCGGATAAATCCACGTTCAAAATCGGTATGGATTTTACCAGCAGCACCAGGGGCCTTTGTACCACGGGTAATTGTCCAAGCTCTTGTTTCACTTTCCCCGGCGGTTAAATAGCTAATTAGACCTAAGATGTGGTAGCTGGCAGTAATTAGTTTTTCCAGACCAGATTCTTTTAAACCTAGATCCTCTAAAAACATTGCTTTTTCATCATCATCCAGTTCTGCAATTTCTTGTTCAATCTGTGCGCATATAACAAATACTTCACTACCTTCTTCTTTTGCAAGGCACGTATGCAGATATATGGATTGTTTTCTCCATCATCGGCTAAATCATCCTCGCTTACGTTTGTAGCAAAGATTACTGGCTTAGAAGTTAGTAAATTCAGGGAAGCAATAAAGGCTGCTTCTTCCTCGTCTTCTACGGCTACTGTTTTAGCCGCTTTTCCATCTTCTAGAACTGCCTTAATCTTGTTTAACGTATCCAGTTCTTTTGCAAGGGCTTTGTCGTTTCGAGCTCCTTTTGCGGTCTTGGAAATTCTTCTTTCTAAAACTTCTAAATCAGCAAAAATTAGTTCTAGATTAATGGTTTCAATATCACGAACGGGATCAACACTTCCATCTACATGAATAACATTCGTATCTTCAAAACAACGTACAACATGTACGATCGCATCTACTTCTCGAATGTTAGCTAAAAACTGATTTCCGAGGCCTTCACCTTTGGAGGCACCTTTTACGAGTCCTGCTATATCGACAAACTCTATTACAGCAGGTGTGATTTTTTTAGATTGATATAAGTCAGCCAAAAGCTGAAGTCTAAAGTCTGGAACGGGAACGACTCCAACATTTGGATCAATTGTACAGAATGGATAGTTGGCAGATTCTGCACCTGCTTTTGTAAGGGAGTTAAACAATGTACTTTTCCCTACATTTGGCAATCCAACAATACCTAACTTCATGGTAATTTATTTCCTTTCTCCTCTATTCATGCATGAAAACATACATATTCTTCACGATAGTGTAGCACATTTTTAATCGAAAAACAACAAAAATACGTTGCTTTTCTATAATTATGGTATAAAATAAAAATAAAGCACTTTTGAAAAATGGAAGGAGCGCACTATGTCAACACCGGATATAAGTTTTGTTAATCTTGGATTGGAAATTCAACCTTAGTAAATAGTATAACGATATTTGGATTTGAAGTTAAGTTTTATGGTATTATTATCGGCTTAGGAATTCTCGCTGGAATTTTTATGGCTGTGTTAATGGCCAAAAAGGAGGGACAAAATCCAGACGATTATTTTGATTTTGCCTTATATGCGATTATTTTTTCTATTATAGGCGCGAGAATCTATTATGTTGTTTTCTATTGGGACAATTATAAAGATGAGGGATGGCAGGTTTGTAACATTCGGGGTGGCGGGCTTGCAATGTACGGAGGGATGATTGCTGCCGTTATTACTTTAATTGTTTTTACAAAGTTAAAACGGTTATCGTTC
>JBKTKK010000222.1:0-3905 GCA_047242405.1 Lachnospiraceae bacterium
CCGGCATTTGCCGGAACTGGCGATTCTTAGTTAGGGACTTTTTTTACAGCCCCTTCTAGTTTAAATCTTATTCCATTAAGAACGCTGCATATCCTCTCTTTGCTTCATAGATATCTGCCTTGCTGCAGATCTCCCATGGTGCATGCATGCTTAGTACTGCTACCCCGCTATCAATAACTTCCATTCCATAGTTTGCTGTGATGTAAGCAATCGTTCCACCACCACCTTGATCAACACGACCAAGCTCTGCTGTTTGGAAAGTAACATCATGCTTTTCCATAATAGAACGAATTTTCGCCATATATTCTGCATTTGCATCATTAGAGCCAGACTTGCCACCGCGGCCAGTAAATTTGTTAATTGTTAAACCTTTTCCAAAGTATGCTGCATTTTTCTTTTCATTTACATAAGCATATAAAGGATCATAAGCAGCACTTACGTCAGAAGAAAGCATTCTAGAATTCTTTAATGAACGACGTAAAACTAACTCACTATAGCATCCTAAACGATCCAATACTTCTGCTACTGTATTTTCAAAAAATACAGACTGCATACCAGTCGCACCAACACTACCGATTTCCTCTTTATCAACTAATAAACACACACTTGTACGTGCAACTTGCTCTACTTCTAACATAGCAATTAATGATGTATAGGCACATACACGGTCATCTTGTCCATAGCCAATTACCATACTGCGGTCAAAGCCATAATCCCTAGCACGACCAGCTGGGACAACTTCCAACTCTGCAGATAAGAAATCATCTTCTTCAATTCCGTATTTTTCTTCAAAGATTTTTAGCATTTGAGCTTTTACCGCATCTTTTTCTTCTCCGTTTAAAGGCTTGCTACCAATTAAAATATCTAAATCTTCACCTTCTACTACTTTTGCTGCATTTTTTTCCATCTGCTTTTGAGATAAGTGGATTAAAAGATCTGTGATACAAAATACAGGATCACTATCTTCCTCGCCGATTACGATATTTACTACACTACCATCCTTTTTTGCAACAACACCATGAATGGCAAGAGGTAAGGTTACCCACTGATACTTTTTAATTCCACCATAATAATGTGTATCTAGATATGCGAGATCCGTATCTTCGTAAAGAGGATTCTGCTTAATATCAATTCTTGGGGAATCGATATGTGCGCCAAGGATATTCATACCATTTTCAATGGATTCTGACCCAATGTTAAATAAGGCAATTGCTTTCCCCATATTGACAGCATATACTTTGTCCCCTGTTTTTAAAGTTTCATTATTGGCAATGATGTCATCTAAGTTACGATATCCCTTTGCTTCTGCCAAACGTATCGCTTCTACAACACATTCTCTTTCTGTTTTCCCAACACTAATATAATCCTTATATCCTTCATTTAATTCGTGAAGTTCTTTTAATTGATTTTCACTATAGGATAACCATAAATTCTTCTTTTCCATTCTTTACTCCTTTATGCATTTCTTTATGTATATATCATAAATTGTCCGGAATACAATTGTATTCCAGAACAATTATACTTCATTATATTTCCCTTGTATATTCTTTTAACCATTCCAATTCTTCTGCGCTCATGTCAGGTGCTAATTTTTCATAAACCATCTTATGATAATCCTTTAACAACTGGCGTTCTCTCTTTGACATTAATTCCGGATCTACGGCATCTAAGTCAATTGGTGCATAAGTAACAGCTTCAAATTCCATGAATTGACCATATTCGTTTTTCTCCGCTTTTTTGCAAATCAGCTCATTTTCTGTACGGATTCCGTATTCCCCTTCTAAATATACACCTGGTTCATCGGTTGTAACCATACCTTCTTCTAAAATGGCACTATCATTTCTTTCTGGCACTATTTTCCAACGAAAGCCATTTGGTGCTTCGTGAATATTAAGTATATATCCAACACCATGTCCAGTACCACATTTATAATCTAAGCCGATTTCCCATAATGGTCCTCTGCTTAAAATATCTAAATTTTGCCCACGGCATCCATATAAAAATTTAGCAGCCGCCAAATTTAAATTGGATCGTAAAACATGAGTGAAATGAGTCTTCTGTTGATCTGTAATCGGTCCTAATGCCATCGTTCTTGTAATATCCGTAGACCCCTCAAAATAATGACCGCCTGAATCTACTAATAGAAATCCTTTTGGATCTATTTTAGCATTTGAATCTGGAGTTGCACTATAGTGCATCATAGCTGCATTGGCTTCATATGCACAAATTGTATCAAAACTTAGGTCTATGAACCCAGGTTGTTCCCTGCGTCTTGCTTCCAAATAATCCGATGCACTTATTTCGGATATTTCTTCCTTATTTACATGTGTCTTTAACCAATGCATGAATTTTGTAAAAGCAATACCGTCCTTACGATGGGCTTCACGTATATTATCCAATTCTACTTTGTTCTTAATCGCCTTCATTAAAACGACCGGACTAGGAGCATTTACTTTCTTTACCTCTTTATTCAGATTGCTGTAAATGCGGTAATTGACTTTATAATTATCCATCCAAACAGTCTGGCCCTTTTCAATCCCATTTACGAAATCATAGATTGAATCGTATGGTCTAACTTCCACATGATTTTCTTCTAAGCTTGCTCTAATTTCGTCATTTAATACTTCATCATGAATAAATAACCAACTAGCATCCTTTGACACTACTGCATAAGACAAGACGATAGGAAAATGTCTGGCATCATTTCCTCTTATATTGAAAAGCCATGCGATATCATCTAAAGAACTCATAATATGATAATCGGCATCTTTTTCTCCCATCTTTTCTCTAAGACGAGATAACTTCTCTGCAGCACTTTCTCCTGCATACTTAATATCTAATAAAAAAGCTGGTTCTTTGGATAACACTGGTCTGTCTGTCCAAATTTTATCAATAAGATCTTCTTCTACGTGTAGGCTTCCTTTTTTCTCATTTACGAGTTCTGCTAATTTACTACCTAAGGCGGCATTTACAACACGGCCATCAAAACCTAAGCTTCCCGACTCCTTCAGATTTTGATCAATATATTCATAGACGGTTGGTACCCCTTCTTCTCCCATTCGGAACAAAGTTATACCCGTACCTTCTAACTGGGTTGCAGCTTGTATAAAATATCTACCGTCGGTCCATAATCCAGCCTCTGTCATTGTAATAACGGCAGTACCTGCAGATCCTGTAAAACCTGTAATAAATTTTCTAGCCTTAAAATGTTCTCCTACATATTCCGATTCATGGAAATCAGATGTAGGTACAAGATAAATATCAATATTTCTTTCGGCCATCAAAGCACGAAGATTTTCTAATCTCTCTAAAATCATCCTTATTCTCCTTTGTAAAAAACTAGCTTAAGATCTTAGAATTATTATATCATTTTATATTAGAAAGTCAAAGTAATATCTCATCTAAAACTCTACCATCTGCATCTGGTAAGGACACACCCAACAATTCTGCCATGGTAGGCCCTTCATCAATTAATGACATTTTTTCAACGTTTACATTTTGTTTAATATCGGGACCCGCTGCATAGAAAAAGGTAGTATACTCCCCTTTCGTTGGTAAATACCCATGGGTTGCTTTCATCATATGTGGATTTTTCAAAAACTCATCCTTTACCGGTTCGGTATAGATACGATAACCATCCTGATAGTAGAAACCTGGCTTAGCTTCTAACATAAAGCAACAATTAGGATCTGCTCCTAATGCAGCGGCTTCTTCACCTGTAAAAATGCGTTCAATTCCAGCACGCCCATCCCGTTTCATCTTCTTTAGTAGTTGTTCCACTTCCGCTCTAAGTTCTGAATCCTCTGGTTTTTTCAAATATATATAACAGGAACCGTCACAATTCCTTGCTTATACTTCCCATGACTTTATTCTTCCTTTTTTTAAGGTAAAGTATTTTTTTCTTC
>JBKTKK010000223.1:0-3881 GCA_047242405.1 Lachnospiraceae bacterium
TCTTTACTCCTAATTAATCTAGAAATTACTCGTAAAACATTACCATCCACGGCAGGAACCCTTATCCCGTAGGCAATGGAAGCGATTGCTCCTGCCGTATAGCTTCCAATTCCAGGCAGCTCCAATAATTCTTCGTAACTGGTTGGCAAATTTCCATTGTATTTTTCTAAGCAAATCAACGCTGCCTTTTTCATATTTTTAATCCGAGAATAGTAACCAAGTCCTTCCCAAAGTTTCATTAATGTATCATCGTCGGCCATTGCAAGATCTTTTATTTCAGGTAAAGACGTAATAAATCGATCAAAATAGGCCTTCACCGCTTCTACTCGTGTTTGCTGCAACATTATTTCCGAAACCCAAATCCAATACGGATTCGGATTCTCACGCCAAGCCAATGATCTATGATTTTCCTCATACCACTTACACAATGGTTCTATACTAACCTTCAGCCGCTCCTTACGGGTTAGTAATTGCGTACCCTCTTCCACTACTTTTAAATCTTTATATAAATCAATCTTCAATATTTCCTCCTATAAGACAAGCGGATTAAACTAGTAGCTGCTATCGCACTTGTCAGCTGTGACTTCCTTAATTCGTGTAAGCAAAACACTTTTTGCATGAATCGACAAGGAATTAGGTATATTATAATAGAATGTCGATTATTCTGCAATTCTTTTGTTTTACTCTTCCTTTTCACGAAATAAAGCAGTATAATAGATAACAAAAGCTATAGAAAAGATCGTAAAACGGAGTACATTTATGAGAACTATTAAAAGAAAAAATGGATTTATCTTCCAGGCCGGCCTGCTCGCATGTGCGGGTATTATAGTAAGAATTATAGGTATTTTATATCGAAGTCCATTAACGAAAATTATTACCGATGAAGGAAATGGATACTTTAGTACCGCTTATAATATCTATACAATGGTATTGTTAATTTCATCTTATAGTATTCCAATGGCGGTTTCAAAAGTAATATCTGCTCGCCTCGCCCTTAAACAATATAAAAATGCCCATCGAATTTTCCTATGTTCCCTTCTTTATGCCACGATAATTGGAGGTTGTGGAAGTATTTTTACATTTTTTGCTGCCCCTTATTTAGTGAATAGCCACTCTGCTCTTGCCTTACGCGTTTTGTCTCCTACTATTTTTCTTTCCGGAATTTTAGGGGTTTTTCGTGGTTATTTTCAAGCCCAAAATACAATGGTAGAAACCTCGATTTCTCAAATAGTAGAGCAAATATTAAATGCCATTGTCAGTGTAGTTGCAGCATATGCATTAACAAGACCCTTTGTGGGCGTACTTGACAATTCCTTAATTCCTATTTATGGTGCCGCAGGTGGTGCATTGGGAACCGGTGCTGGTGTATTAATCGGTCTACTCTATATGCTACATGTTTATTTTAGCCATAAACCAGAACGCGATAAGCATATTCAAAAAGAAAAGAATAGCCAAGAAGAACCATACACAGAAATATTTAAGATTATTATTTTAATGGTCACCCCAGTTATCTTTAGTACCTTTATATACAATTTCGTTCCTACCCTTGATATGAGTATCTTTTATAACATTATGAGCCAGCAGGGGATGTCAGAAGAAAAAGCGGCTACCCTTTATGGGGTATTTTCAGGCAAATATATGGTACTCATCAATGTGCCAATTGCATTAGCCAGTGCGGCATCTACCGCATTGGTACCCGGCATTTCTGGATATTATGCAACCGGAAATTTATCCTATGCAAATGCAAAAGTTAGGGAGGCGACCCGCTTTACGATGCTTATTTCAATCCCCGCCAGTATTGGTATGATTGCCTTGGCCAAGCCTATCATGTGGTTATTATTCCCCCAAAAAGCTACCATTGATTTAGCTGCAAATCTACTACGCCTCGGAAGCATTAGCGTTATATTCTATGCAATGTCAACATTAAGCAATGGGGTTTTGCAAGGAATTGGCAAAATGGGGGCCCCGGCACGTAACGCTACGATTGCACTATTGGTACAAGTAATTCCACTTTATTGCCTATTGGCATTTACTAATTTAGGAATCTATTCACTCGTAATTGCTACAATCCTGTATTCGTTACTTATGTGTATTTTAAATGGATTATCGGTAAGAAAGTATTTACATTACAAACAAGAAGTCAAGAAAACATTTGTAATCCCTCTCGTTTCCTCTGGAATTATGGGAGTCGCTGCGTATTTTTCTTACCAGTTTATTTATGCATCCATAAAAAGTAACTCTATTAGTTTAGTAGTTTCTATTTTAACCGGTATCCTTATTTACTTTATCTTAATTATTCGATGGAAGGGAATTTTGGAAAATGAATTAAGAGATTTACCGCAAGGTGAATTTCTCGTTAAAGTGTTAAAAAAAATACATTTAATATAAGAGGCTTTTTTGTTCAATTTAATTAAACAAAAAACTGCTGCAGATTTCATCTATAAGGGCATTGAAAAATTCCCCTTATAGACAACCGCTGCAACAACTAGTAGACACTTTGTTAAGCTATTTTTATTCTTTATTATACAAAGCACGAATCGCATTTACTATTGCAATAATGGATACTCCCACATCTGCAAAAACTGCCGCCCACATTGAAGCAAAGCCCGCAGCGCCTAATATTAACACAATTGCTTTTACACCTAAGGCGAATATAATATTTTGTTTGCATATCCGCAATGTCTTCTTTGCAATTTTTACAGCGCTACTAGTCTTAGAGGGCTCATCTGTCATAATAACAACATCAGCAGCCTCGATTGCTGCATCGGAGCCTAATCCTCCCATCGCTATACCAATATCAGCTCTCGCTAATACGGGAGCATCGTTAATTCCATCACCAACAAATACTAGTTTACCCGTTTCAGATTTTCCCATCATTAACCGTTCCATTTGATCTACTTTATCTGCAGGTAATAATTCGGTATATGCTTCATCCAAATTCAGCTCTTTTGCAACCTTCTGTCCTATAATGTTTAAGTCGCCTGTCAACATAACAGTTCTCTTAACACCAATATTTTTTAGCTTTTGGATAGCTAACGCAGCATCTTCTTTTACTTCATCTGCAATTTGTATATACCCAGCATATACACCATCAACTACCGTATGAACAATCGTACCTAACAATGCCGTTTCATCGTATGGAACATCAATCCTTTTCATAAGTTTTGCATTGCCTACGTATACGGTTTTATCATTTACAATGGCTTTTACTCCGTGGCCTGGAATCTCTTCGATCTCTTTTATGGCACTTCGGTCAATATTTTCCCCATAGGCCCGTATTATCGATTTAGAAATCGGGTGATTGGAATAGTTTTCAGCATAGGCTGTTAATTTCAATAGCTCTGCTTCGTCTATATTCACTGGATGAATACTTGTAACATTAAACGTTCCTTTTGTTAACGTACCCGTTTTGTCAAATACAACAATTTCCGTTTTAGCAAGTGCTTCTAAATAATTACTTCCCTTTATTAATACCCCTATTTTCGAAGCACCACCAATGCCACCGAAGAAACTAAGAGGAATTGAAATAACAAGGGCGCATGGGCATGATATTACAAGAAACGTTAGGGCACGATAAATCCATACATGGAATGGATGACCTGCAAGAAATAAAGGTGGTACAATTGCTAGCAGTAACGCCCCAATTACGACAATTGGTGTATAAACCCTTGCAAACTTTGTAATAAAATTTTCTACAGGTGCTTTTTCACTGCTGGCATTTTCTACAAGATCTAGAATCTTAGCCACTGTAGATTCACCATACTCTTTTGAAACTGAAATCTTAAGAATCCCACTTATATTTATACACCCACTAATTACTTCTTCTCCAGGAAAGATTTCACGTGGTACCGATTCTCCGGTTAATGCGGAAGTATCTAAGG
>JBKTKK010000224.1:0-3878 GCA_047242405.1 Lachnospiraceae bacterium
AACAACAGAAGTCGAAACAACAGAGGCTGAGACAACAGAAGTCGAAACAACAGAGGCTGAAACAACAGAGGCTGAAACAACAGAGGCTGAAACAACGGAGAGTTCAACTCCAGAAGAGTCAACAGAAGAGTCTTCAACGGAAGAAACAAAGCCATCCCCTGTATTTAATCAAACGGATGCAAAGACTGGTATTCAAGTGATTGGATCAGCCGGTGTAGTGGAAGACGGAGCTGTATTAGTGGTAGAAAATGTTAGAGATAACGAAAAAGATAGTGCTATTGTGGATAAGGCATTTAGTAATCCAAATATGTTAGTACGGGGTTATCGTATTTCTCTAATGAAGGATGGAAAAGAAATAACACCGAATGGAGCGATAACTGTTGTTATGCCAATTCCAAGTAATTATGAGAAAGAGAATCTTCGCATATTTAGAGTTTCAGAAAATGGAAAAGTAGAAGAAGTACAATACGAATTCATAAATAATTCGGTTTCCTTTGATGTTTCTGAACTTGGTATTTTTACAATGACGAATATGCAGGATTCGGGTGATGGGCCTGCTACAGGTGACTCATCTTCCATTGGATTGTGGGTAGCGCTCGTTATAGTAGGAGTTGGGGGAGTAACTGGAGTAGTTTTATATGATAAAAAAAGAAAGAAGGATAAGGAGTAAATTAAAGTAACAAAAAACACCCTGCCAAATATTTGGCAGGGTGTTTTTTGCTATTACATGGAAAACTTTTACTCAAAAAAATGATAGGTTGCACCACGCGCAAATTTAGTGTAGAATATTGTAAGGATGCATGTCGATTTTTCGTCGGACGGCAACCTACGTTTTATTCGGGGTGTGCAGTAGTAGTGCCCAAGAAAGGTTAAATATTATGAGCATTTTAAATGTTGAAAAATTATCTCACGGTTTTGGGGATCGTGCTATATTTCATGATGTGTCCTTCCGCCTATTAAAAGGTGAACATATTGGACTAGTTGGAGCAAATGGAGAAGGAAAGTCTACGTTCTTTAATATTATTACAGGAAATTTAATGCCTGATGAAGGTAAAATTGAATGGGCGAAAAATATTCGTGTAGGATATTTAGACCAGCATACTTCTTTGAAAAAAGGGATGACGATACGAGATGTATTAAAATCTGCTTTTAGTAGCCTATTTGATTTAGAAAAGCGCATGAATATAATTTGTGACTCTATGGGAGACGCGTCAGAAGATGAGTTAGAAAAGATGATGGAAGAGCTAGGCACCATTCAAGATACGTTGACAATGCATGATTTTTATATCATCGATGCAAAAGTCGAGGAAGTGGGGAGAGCCTTAGGCTTAGAAGATATTGGTTTCGATAAAGATGTGACTGATTTAAGTGGTGGGCAGAGAACAAAGGTACTCCTAGGAAAACTTCTTTTAGAAAAACCAGATATCCTATTATTGGATGAACCTACAAACTACCTAGATGTGCAACACATTGAGTGGTTGAAGCGGTACTTACAGGAGTATGAAAATGCATTTATTCTTATTTCCCATGATATCCCATTTTTAAACAGTGTAATAAACCTTATTTATCATATGGAGAACCAAGAGTTAAATCGTTATGTAGGCGATTATAATAAATTCCAGGAAGTTTATGCAGTAAAGAAAGCGCAATTAGAGGCCGCCTATAATCGACAACAACAAGAAATAGAAGATTTAAAAGATTTCGTTGCAAGAAACAAGGCAAGAGTTTCCACAAGAAATATGGCTATGTCTAGACAGAAGAAATTAGATAAGATGGATGTTATAGAACTGGCAAAAGAAAAACCTAAGCCAGAATTTTCTTTTAAAGAAGCCAGAACACCCAGTCGTTATATATTCGAAGCTAAAAACCTTGTAATTGGATACGAAGAGCCATTATCTAAGCCGTTGGATTTAGTAATGGAACGAGGACAAAAAGTTGTATTAACTGGTGCAAATGGAATTGGAAAATCTACATTATTAAAAAGCATATTAGGATTGATTCCTTCTCTTGAAGGGGAGGTTGAGTTAGGTGATTATTTATCCATAGGATATTTTGAACAGGAGATGGCGCCGGGTAATACGAATACCTGTTTGGATGAGATATGGAAGGAGTTTCCTGCGTATACACAGTATGAAGTGCGTTCGGCCTTAGCAAAATGTGGCCTTACTACGAAGCATATAGAAAGTCAAATTCGTGTGTTAAGTGGTGGAGAACAGGCAAAGGTTCGTCTTTGCAAATTACTTAATAGGGAAACAAATATTTTATTATTGGATGAGCCGACAAATCACTTAGATGTAGATGCAAAAGAGGAGTTAAAGCGTGCCTTACGTGCGTATAAAGGAAGTATCCTAATGGTTTGCCACGAACCAGAGTTTTATGATGGCCTGGCTACTGATGTTTGGGATTGTGAACAATGGACAACAAAGATTTAAGAAAGGGGAATAGTAGATGGCAAGGAAAGAATATTTGACTAGTCGAAGAAGAAAAGCGATTAGAAGAAAACGAATTACCCTAGCTATTCTAATTGTCTTATTCATTTTGCTATGCAGTGCATTGGGGTATTTTGTGTTGAATCGGAACAAACCCGTAAATGCAGATCCGGATGGACAAGAAACAGAGGTTGATACTTTAGAAGTAAGTACAACAGACACAATAGAAACAACGGAAGTTGCATTTGATTATGAAAAGGAATTGGAAGAAGCTAATCTTTTGGCTGCTGGTTATGATTATGATGCAGCAATTGAAAAGATTCAACAAATACCTGGTTATGAAAATACACAAGAGTTAACCGATGCAGTCGCCTCCTATGAGGAAACGAAAAGCACGATGGTGAAGCATGATGTAACAAAAGTACCACATATATTTTTTCATACATTAATTGCAGATACAGACAAAGCTTTTGATGGTGATAGTAAGCAGGATGGCTATAACCAAGTTATGACAACAATTGATGAGTTTAACAAAATCTTGCAAGAAATGTATGACAATGGATATGTATTAGTGAGTATTCGAGATATGGCCCACATGGAAGAGCAGGAAGATGGGTCTACGAAGATGGTAAAAGGTGAAATTTGGCTTCCTGAAGACAAAAAGCCATTTGTGTTATCACAGGATGATGTATCTTATTATGAATATATGGAAGGTGATGGGTTTGCCTCACGCCTTGTAATCGGTGATAATGGAAAAGTTACAAATGAGATGGATTTGGAAGATGGAACGACAGTGAGGGGGTCCTACGATGTCCTTCCTTTACTAGAAGATTTTATTGAAGAACATCCAGATTTCTCTTATCGTGGTGCAAAAGGAATTATCGCGCTAACTGGTTATAATGGAATATTAGGATATCGTACTTCGGATTACACGTATGGACCTAACGCACAAGACCAGAGTAAAATAAATCCCAATATAGAAGAGGATAAGAAAAAGGCAATGGAGGTAGCAGAAGCCATTAAAGCGCAAGGCTGGGATTTTGCGAGCCATAGCTGGGGACATATTTATATTAAGTCGGTAGGAGAAGAGCGATTTTATTGGGATACTGACATGTGGGAAGCAGAAGTAGAGCCGCTAATTGGTGAAACAGATATTATTATCTTCGCCTTTGGTGAAGATCTTGGCACATGGGAAGGTTATAGCGGTGATCGCTATGAGTATTTAAAGAACAAAGGATTTAATTATTTCTGTAATGTGGATGGATCCAAGCCATACTGGGTACAGATAAATGGAGATTATTTAAGGCAGGGTAGAATGAATCTGGATGGTATCCGAATGTGGCAGGATTTAACAGAGGGAAAAGATCGACTTGGTTATTTATTTAATGTTGAAGATGTGTTTGTTTCGAAAAGACCAACACCAGTACCTTCAATGTAATGAAACTGCAG
>JBKTKK010000225.1:0-3875 GCA_047242405.1 Lachnospiraceae bacterium
AGAACCTACAAAGCCAGCCAAGCGATATCCTATGATTATAGATGCATTGACTGCAATGGCACCTGGTGATGATTGGGCAATTGCCATCATATCAATCATTTCCATTTCCTCTATCCACTTGTACTGTTGTACAAACTTTTTACGAAAAAGAGGAATTATTACAAATCCTCCACCAAACGTAAATGCACTAATCATAAAAGTAGAATAAAATAATTTCCAATAAAATAATCCATCCTTTTTTACATCAACTTCCTTTTTTATATTACCCAATTCTTTCCCTCCATACGTTCCTTATTTTTCCTTAATTAGTAGTATACCGCTTGATTTTATATAAGTAAAATAATATAATTTAATAATGAATATATTGTTTTACTTATGTTGATAAGAGGGGAGGAAGGGAATTGACCTTAAGGCATCTAAACATATTTGTTACCGTCTGTAAGGAAAATAGCATTACAAATGCCGCAAAAAAGCTTTATCTATCACAGCCGGCTGTAAGTCTTGCTATAAGAGAAATGGAAGAATATTATCATACGAAGTTGTTTCAACGAATTTCCCACAAATTATATTTAACAGAGATTGGGGAAAAAGTGTATGTATACGCATCACAAATCTTGACTTTGTTTCATGAAATGAATGAAAACATCCATGAGTCAGATTTCAATAGTACATTACGTATTGGCGCCAGCATAACAATTGGCAATGCCATGTTGCCTAGTTATCTAAAAGAATTTAAGTTAAAATATCCACATATGGTAACGAAAGCCATTATTAACAGCTCTGATATTATTGAGCAGCAAATTTTAGATAACGAACTAGACATTGGATTAATCGAAGGACTTATTCATTCCAATAGTATTATCCATCATTCTTTTGCAGAAGATTCTTTAATTCCAATCTGCAGTCCTAATTGCTTATTAGCAAAGAAGGATAAAGTATTTATAGAAGATTTACAGGATTATCCCCTCCTTTTGCGAGAGAAAAATAGTGGAACGAGAGAAATTATTGAGTCAACCTTCTTAATCCAAGGCCTATCGATCGAACCATTAATGGAAAGTACGAGCACAAAAGCAATTATTGACAGTGTGGCACAAGGACTTGGAATATCCATCTTACCACAACGTCTGCTTACGGAAGCATTAGAAAAGGGAACGGTAACTTCCTTTATTATTGATGGAATTACTTTTCACCGAAAACTATACCTTATCTATCATAAAAACAAGTATTTGTCACTAGCTGCAAAAGCGTTTATTCAAATGTGTATGCCCAATCATATCTTTCCAAATAACAATGAGATATAAATTAAAAAAATGTTCACAATTCATTAAATTTATATCCATATAGATTCCACAACTAATGTCTATACTATAACCATAGCAGAAAGAAATATCACTTTTCATAAAATAGTTTTTTCATAATAAAAAGCAGGTGCACCCGGCACCTGCTTTCCTCCTGTTCTCCCATCTTTTTTTAATTTCCCAATCATTTGTTTTTAAAAAAGAACATTAGAATGGCTAGACAAACGGATTTATTATGTTATAATGTCAATAACAGTAACAGTTATTGATACTGGAAATAAATTCTAGAAAATATATATTGCATCCACAAGGAGGAAATAATTATGGAAAACAGCAAACAAATTGATAATTTAGTACAGATGCTTGACGGTTACGTTTCTGATGGTGGACACCACCTAAACGTTAATGTATTTAACAGAGAAACTCTTCTAGATGCTCAAAAGCATCCAGAAAAATATCCACAGTTAACAGTACGTGTATCCGGTTATGCCGTTAATTTTAATAAGTTAACAAAAGAACAGCAAGACGACGTTATTTCTCGTACTTTCCATCAAGCTTTATAATAAAAAGTATCCCCCTTTAAAATAAAGCGAAAAAAGGAACACACCATTTATAGTGTGTTTCTTTTTTGTTGTAATATCCAATATTTTTCGTTATAATAAAACAAATCATGTAGGAGG
The DNA here is from genome assembly GCA_047242405.1 of Lachnospiraceae bacterium. Classification (GTDB taxonomy): domain Bacteria; phylum Bacillota; class Clostridia; order Lachnospirales; family Lachnospiraceae; genus Fimimorpha. Next base: position 1,979 of record JBKTKK010000225.1, read on the forward strand.
GATATAAAATGGAAAAAAAATCAGAGGATAAGATTCTTTGGAAAGATAGAAAACATTTTGCTACGCTTGCGCAAAAAATTTATGGTACCGGGACGATTGTTTTATATTGTAAACTAAATTCCAATGATAAAATTTATTTAAAAAATATTAAGAACCCAATTCAAGTTAAGGAACTACTTTCTCAAATTATTGAAGATTCTAGACTGCGAAAAAATGTAATTGGCAAAGAGTTTTATCAAAATTCTACAACTATGGAGTCGAATCTCTCTTCTTTTGACGATGACACATCTCCTCATTTTCCAGAAGATTAGATCTTCCAAAAAAGGCATTGTGCAAAATTTAATTTACACAATGCCTTTTCTATTTATCCTTCTAATTGAAGATAACCACGCATATCAATTAGTGGGCCTCCGGTTTTTTCTATATAGGATTTTGTAATCGTTACTCTTCCGATGTTATCATCTTTTGGAATTTCATACATAATATCCAGCATGAATTCTTCGATAATAGCTCGCAACGCCCTCGCTCCCGTGTCTTTTTTCATTGCTCGTTCTGCAATTGCTTCTAATGCATCATCCTCAAAACATAATTCAACTTCATCTAAAGATAGAAGTTTTTTATATTGTTTAATAATCGCATTTTTCGGTTCTTTTAAAACGCGAACAAGCATACTCTTGTCCATTGCATTTAAAGTGAAAATAATTGGTAATCGTCCAATAAATTCTGGTATCATACCAAAATGTCTTAAATCTTCAACCTGAACGTTTTGCAAAACATTTTTATCATTGTCATACTTATCCCTTAACTCAGCTTGAAATCCCATTGAAGAGGCCTTATTTAAACGTTCTTTAATGATTTCTTCTAAATCAGGGAAAGCTCCGCCGCAAATAAATAAAATATTTTTTGTATTTACCGTTACAAGAGGAACCATCGCATTCTTGCTATTTGCTCCAACAGGAACCTCTACCTCAGCTCCCTCTAATAACTTTAATAAACCTTGCTGCACCGATTCACCGCTCACATCTCGATTGGTCGTATTCTTCTTCTTCGCAAGTTTATCAATTTCATCAATAAAAACAATACCAGTTTCCGCTTTTTCTACATCATTATCTGCGGCAGCTAATAACTTAGAAATAACGCTTTCAATATCGTCTCCAATATAACCAGCCTCCGTTAAGGATGTGGCATCTGCTATCGCTAATGGAACATCAAGAATTCTCGCCAACGTTTTTACAAGATATGTTTTTCCACTTCCTGTCGGCCCAATCATTAACATATTTGATTTCTCTATTTCTATATCATCTGTTTTACCTGCTGCCACACGCTTATAATGATTGTATACAGCTACAGATATCACTTTCTTAGCATACTCTTGTCCCACTACAAATTCATTTAATTTTGCATTTATTTTATGGGGAGCAGGAATCGATTTTATATCAAATGCTGGTTTCTGTTCTTCTTTTGGCTTCTTTTTCTTAATCTTTTGCTTACTAGGAATTCCTTCGCTTAAATTCTCAAAACCCATATTCATGCCAGGAGGAAAGCCCATCATTCCATTATAAGGAAAGCCACCTTTTTCAACCTGATCAAAGGCCTTTTGCATACAGTCATTACATATATTGATATTCCCAGGCATTGTAATCATTTTTCCTGCCTTACTTTCCGGTCTGCGACATACATAGCATACATTTTCATATTCATCTTTATCTTCACCATGATCGTGATCATGCTTCATAATTTCCTTATCTTCTGCCATATTTATCCTCCATATTTCCCTCGAATTTCATAAATATAACCCGAGTATTTACAATTCATTATAAACGACCATTAGGAAGGATACAAGTACATAATTCTAAATTTTATGGCTAAGAACTAAACAAAATAAAAAAGATGCCTT
>JBKTKK010000226.1:0-3826 GCA_047242405.1 Lachnospiraceae bacterium
GGATAGCTCATTGTTACGAGATGTCCAACACACCAAGTTACAACGCTATCTTCGGATTCTAGATAGCCATCTCGTTTTTTTCCATTAATTTTTAATGCTTTAGCAAACTCCTGTGCGACGCTTGGCTTTTCAGCAATATATAAATTCTTTCCCATAAGTAACCTGCTTTCATAACATTCTGCATTGATTAGAGAGAGGGAAATCAATGCGCACAGTATTAAGTATAACAATTTTCCCTTTATAGTTCAAGCAAAATACAAAATCAGGCAAAAAAAGAACCTCTTTACCCAAAAGGAAAGAGGTCTTCGTTTTCTTTATTCATTTGTTAGAAATTTATAAATGGTTGTCGTATCGTATTTCTCTAGCGCCTTTAAAATTGGAGAAGGAAAGTTGTTATGATGAATGGCGTCTGGATAATCTTGTGTTTCAAAACAAACGCCAGCTCTACGATTATACGGCATATTTGACTTTCCTAAGTCTGTACCATCTAGAAAGTTACCCGTATAAAACTGTAAACCTGGTAGATCCGTATAAACTTCCATTACTCGCCCGCTCTTATTCTCTTCTAAACGAGCGACCAACGCTAACTCACCTTCATTTTTTAAAATCCAGTTATGGTCATATCCGTTTCCAAAGCGAGTTGCCTCATAGCTACTATCAATTTCATCGCCAATTCTTTTTGCTGTCGTAAAATCCATTGGTGTGTTTTTCACAGCAACAATCTCTCCCGTTGGAATCGATTCTTCATCGGCCCGCGTATAAAAATCTGCATCGATCCATACTTTGTGATTTACAATACTTCCAGCATCCTGACCTGCTAAATTAAAATAGCTGTGATTGGTCAGATTTACAATCGTATCTGCATCACTCTTTCCTTCATAATGGATCATTAGGGAATTGTCTTCCCCTAACGTATAGGTAACGGAAACATGTAAGTTTCCAGGATATCCCTGATCGCCATCTGGACTATCGAGGAAAAAAGTAATGGTTGGACCTAAATCACTCTCCCCAACTTCCGCCTGCCATAATCTTTTATGATATCCGTCAGGGTTGCTATGTAGATTATTTTTTCCATCATTGGCAGCCAACTCGTATTTTGTTCCATTTAAATCAAAGGATGCATTTCCGATACGATTTGCATGTCGTCCGATGGTCGCCCCAAAACTTGGACCATTTTCAAAATAAGACTCTAAGGAATGATATCCTAAAACAACATCGTCCATATGTCCATTTTTATCTGGTGCATATAGTTCGAGCAAAACTGCTCCAAAATCGGTTAGAACAGCCTTCATCCCATTCCCATTTACCAATGTATACTTGTACACTTCTTTCCCCTCTTTTGTTTTACCAAATAACTGTTTTTCCATTGAAATCCTCCTCCATTTATGCTCTTAAAAAGTAATAACCTCCCAGCAAGCAGCCTTCGCGGGAATAAAAAAGATGCCACAAATGAAAACAGACGATTCCGAATTTCATTGTGCAACATCCTTTCATGAAACGATTGATTATTTTGCCTGAATGTATCCTTTTGCTGTAAGTAACTCAGCTGTTAATACCGCACCACCTGCTGCACCTCTTAAAGTGTTATGGGATAAGCCAACAAACTTATAATCATAAACCGAATCTTCTCTTAAACGCCCCATTGATACACCCATTCCATTTTCATAGTCTCGATCAAATTTCGCTTGTGGCCGATTATCTTCTTCACAATACTGAATGAACTGTTTTGGTGCACTTGGTAAATTTAACGCTTGTGGTACCCCTTTATAATTTACCCAACGATCAATAATTTCTTCTTTCGTTGGTTTCTTATCAAAGGATACAAAAACTGCTGCTGTATGGCCATCGGACACTGGTACACGAATACATTGAGTCGTAATAATTGGGCCTTCTGCCTTCTTAATCACACCGTCTTCCACTGTTCCCCAAATTTTTAACGGTTCTTGTTCGCTTTTTTCTTCTTCTCCGCCGATGTATGGGATAATATTATCTATCATATCTGGCCAATCCTTAAAGGTTTTTCCCGCTCCAGATATTGCCTGGTATGTAGTTGCTACAACAACCTTTGGACCAAACTCTTTTAATGCATGTAAGGCTGGTGTATAGCTTTGAATGGAACAATTTGGTTTTACTGCGATAAAACCTCTTTTTGTTCCAAGTCTTTCTCTTTGAGAAGGAATTACTTCCGTATGTTCCGGGTTTAATTCTGGTACAACCATTGGTACATCTGGTGTCCAGCGATGGGCGCTGTTATTGGATACAACTGGTGTTTCTGCCTTCGCGTATTCTTCTTCAATGGCTTTGATTTCTTCCTTCGTCATATCAACGGCGCTGAAAACAAAGTCTACTTCTGCGGATACACCTTCGACATCGTTTACATTTTTAACAACCATGCTCTTTACCGCTTCTGGCATTGGTGTAGCCATCTTCCAACGATCCCCAACCGCTTCTTCATAAGTTTTACCTGCTGATCTTGGGCTTGCAGCAATGGCTACAACTTCGAACCAAGGATGATTTTCTAGTAAGGAGATAAATCTCTGTCCTACCATACCGGTACCACCAAGGATACCAACTCGCAATTTCTTTTCCATAACTTCCTCCATTTCGCTGCTACACAGCAGTATTTTACTTCACTATTTTATCTTCTGTTTCATAGATTTATGATAAAAGATAAGGGGCTGCTACTGGAATATAACCATTCCAATAACAGGCCCTCTTATCAATATCGTAAACGTCACATTTACTTCATTATTTATCTATCGGTTCCCCGCATTTTTCACAAAAGGCGGTACCCTCCGTAACCTGTGCATTACAAACAGAACAGTATCGCACTGTTTCAACCGTTTCTTCTACAGGTTCTTCTTCTGTTTCCATTGTATTTTCTTCTGTCTCATTTTCTGGAGAAGGTTCTACAATTTCATTTTTATATCCACACGCACTACAATAAACCGCATCCGTTGCCATCTCTGCACCACAGTTCGTACATGTGCGAATACCTTTAATTTCCTGAATATCTAATTTACATTTCGCAATAGCCATATGTGCATTTGATATTGCCTCAAATTTATCTTCAAATTCATTTTCAATATCATCTTTATGTAATTCATAATACATTTTTCCAATTTCATAATACGCATTACGAATTTTTTCTTCTTCTGAATTAATCTGCGAATTTAACTTAACTACATCAGCAATCTCTTTGGCCTTATTCGCAATATCTTTACTCCCTTTGGATATTGTATTGGAAATAATATCAAAGAATTCCATCTATCTATCCTCCTTTGCGGACTTACCGAAATCTTTTCGGATTGTGTGTGAATTTATTTTTATATAACAAAAAGCTCCCAGCCGGACTCGAACCGGCGACCCACGCATTACGAATGCGTTGCACTACCAACTGTGCCATGGAAGCTTAGTTAATTTCACTAACCATTTAACATGATATAGCAAAGTTCAAAATTTGTCAATATATTTTTTAAATTTTTTCTTTAAATTAAAAAATTCTTTTATATAACACGCTATTTAACACAATAGTTCCAGACTTGTCTCCTTATAATTCCTAATTTTTCTCCGGTTAACGCTTAAAATTATGCAACCCCAGCGAATTTTCACCATATGATAAGGTATAACACACATGGAGGAATCCTATGGAAAAGTTTTTAGAATTAAAAGATGTTAGTTATTCCTACCATACACTGGAGGCCGAAACACTGGCCCTTAATAATATAAATTTTTCGGTAGACGAAGGAAACTTTATTTCAATTGTAGGACCATCTGGTTGTGGTAAATCCACCTTATTAAACTTACTAAGCGGTCTTACTTCCCC
>JBKTKK010000227.1:0-3817 GCA_047242405.1 Lachnospiraceae bacterium
CTCTAGCACCAGGCACATGATCCAATATCCATTTGATTTTCGTTGCAGAAAAATAAGCATCGGGAACAAGCCCCGTTTTTTTACGGATTAAATCTCCATACCCTTTTGCATTCAATTCATCGACAAGATCCGAGGTGCGGCGGCATTGCCAAACAATACCATTATAAATCGGCTCCCCTGTTGTTTTATCCCAAAGGATGGTTGTTTCTCTTTGATTCGTAATGCCAATTGCAGCAATTTCATCTGCAGATGCATTAATTTTACTCATTGCTTCAATCGCTACACTTAATTGGGAGGACCAAATCTCCATCGGGTCATGCTCTACCCAACCTGGTTTTGGATAAATCTGCTGAAATTCCTTTGCAGCCATGCTACATACTTTACTTTCTCGATTAAATAAAATACATCGGGAACTCGTTGTACCTTGATCAAAGGCCATAATATATTTTTTCAAGTTTAGTCCTCCGGTTTGCTCAAATAATTATCTTAAGGGAATATTTCAATTTTGTACGCTGTTTTTTCAAAACCTCATGAATTTTTCGGAAAATATTTTTCATAAACCGTAAAAAATCCAGCGTAAGTGATATTCGGGTTATAGGTAAAAACAACTTTCTCCATCGCCCGCTTATTTAAATTGATTCCTTCTTCTTGTAAATAACGTTCAACTTCTCCATGCCAACTTTCATAAATTCTTTGCTCTAATATCTTTTCCTGATTAGCAGCGGATAATTCTTCATCATAATCATTCATACATTTGATTATATAATAATTACCTTCATAGGAAAGAACTTCGCTTACTTCACCACTTTCCAAAGCAAAAACACTTTCCTCCAATTCTTCTGGGAGATCTCCACGGGCAACATTGGACTCACTGTCTTGGTTGTTTTCACGCGCCATGGATGTAAAATCTTCTCCCTTGTCAATTCGTTCTTTCAGGGAATTGGCTACTTCCTCGCTGGCAACGGAAATTTCCTGAATCGTTACGACTCTAGCTTCATTTTTACTAATCTCTGTATTAATGTCGGCAGAGAGATAGTCAATGGTTTTCTGGGCCAAGGCATATTTTTTCATCATAGTGGTTGCTGATTCTTTTGTAGCATCAGAGAAATTTCGCTCTGCCTCATTTAAAGCTTCCACATATTCTTCTCCTGCTTCCTCTGCACTTTTTATTTCACTGGATGTTAGTGAAAGCTTGTACTTCTTTGCCAATAAATTTAAAGCTTCTAAGTTTTTAAGTTCATCAAAAATATATTGGTTTTTTACAAACTCTGCAAAGGTCTGCCCATCTTCTACTTCCTTTTTCCAAAAATCTTCGCCAGATATATTTACATAATTATTTTCATAGCGACATTTAAAGTCCATCATAATAATTTTGGCAGCCGATAACTTAAACTCGTGATTACCTATGGCGAATAGATAACTATCACCGAGAGAAGTATTAATCGAAATTCTATTTTTACAGCCCGTCAATAAGAAAATCATAACCATTAACACTGGAAACAATCGCAACCATTTTTTACTTTTCTTCATTTTCTAACTCCTGTAAAAGCTGCTTTAACACTTGCAAGACCCCATCCTCAGTGTTTTTTCCACAAACATATTTCGCTGCTCTTTTCGCTTCTGGTTTTGCATTTTCAACTGCATAAGAATAGGCTGCCTGCTGTAGCATTTCCACGTCATTTTGTTGATCACCGAATGCCATTGTTTCACCTTGTCCAATTCCTAAGCTTTCTTGAATAATTTGGATGGCAGCACCCTTTGATACACCCTCTGACATAAAATCGATCCAGCAATTTCCTGCAACTGCCACTTTCAACCGATTACTCCATTCATCGATTAGGTGCCCTGCAACCTCAAATGCATTTTCTTTATGATAAATAGAAACTTTAATTATGGCGTCATCCACTTCAAGTAAGTTAGGAACTTCTTTAATCGTATTATGATACCCATTTATAAGAAGATCAATAAATGACGCATCCTTGGATTCTACATATTCAAAATCAGCCGTACCGAGTAAGATCTCGCAGTCCTGTAACATTCTAACTTCTCTCACGATTTCTCGAACATATTCAATCTTCATTGGAAAAGAAAAAAGTTTTTGTTTTGATGTACAAATATGGGAGCCGTTTTCCGAAACAAAAAATATTTTATCATGAACCGGTGCAAATAGATTTGCCAAACTCGGATATTGACGTCCGCTGGCTGCAACAAAATAAATACCTTTTTCTTTTAATTTCTCGATTACAGTAAATATTTCTGGATTGATTCCATCGGATCCATCCTTAACTAATGTTCCATCGATATCTGATGCGATTAATCTAATCATATTACCTCCATGAAAAACAGTTGCTATTCCATTGTATTTTGTAATTTTTCTAAAATTCTTTCCACCCGATCTGTTTCAAAGTTTGCTCTCGCCTTAATATCACTGTTTGCATGCTTCATTGCATAAGAATATTTTGCACAGGAAAGCATTTCTATATCATTGTAGTTATCTCCAAATACCATCGTTTCCTCTGGTAAAATATGTAGCCTCTTTTGTAACGCCTTTAATGCATTTCCTTTATTTGCCGAAACATCGGTAAAATCAAGCCACTCTAATCCAGAAACAGCAGTCTTTACTTGGTTCGACCACTTGCCCGTAAAATACGCTTCTGAATTATGTATTCCCTTTGGATCATAAACAGCTAATTTTAAAATATCCTCTGTAATTTCATTTAGATCTTTTATAATGGTTACATGATAACCGACAATGTCTCTCATATGGTGAACAATATCTTCTTTTTTTGGCATTAAATAAGCCGTATTATGGGCATTGATGGTAACTTCACATCCATCGCAGTCTAAAATATCTTTGGCGATGGCCCGTGCAATTTCCTGATTCATCGCTATTTCATGAATAACCTTGTCATTTTCAACTGTTAACGCACCATTTTCACAAATAAAAATAATACGATTCCATAAATCATGATACAATTTTTTTTGATTATAATATTGTCTTCCCGATGCACTAACAAAGTAAATTCCCTTGTCCAGCAAAGACTTAATAAGGGGGATTGTTTCCTTTTCTAACGCTTGTGATCCATTTTGTAACAGAGTACCATCCAGATCACTAACGATCATCTTTATCATATTTTACTCCATATATTTTTTCAGGCGGTGGTAAACTTCACAGATTGGTAGCCCAACTACATTATAATAGTCTCCATCGATTTTTTCAATAAAAGCGGCACACTTTCCTTGAATTGCATAACTTCCAGCCTTATCCATCGGTTCTTTTGAATCAACGTAAGTTTCTATCTCCTCTTCGGACATACGCGCCATTGTCACTCTTGTTTCTTTATAAAAAATCTCTTCTAAACAGCGATTATTTTCTTTTTTTATTATCGTTACGCCAGTATACACACTGTGGGTATTTCCCGCTAACATACGCAACATATTTTGCGCATCGGTCCTATCCTTTGGCTTTCCAAGAATCTTACCTTCGTAAGCGACAACGGTATCTGCACCTATTACGACACTCCCCTCTGACGACTGTTCTGCAATATCCATTGCTTTTTGGTAAGAAAGCTCCCTTACGACTTCTGAAGGAATGTTCGTTGTAATCTTTTCTTCTTTTTTACTTGGGTTAACGGTAAAGCTTATCCCAATTTGATTTAGCAATTCTTTTCTCCTTGGTGAGCCAGAAGCCAAAATAATCGTTTGATTCATTTGAAATCCTCCACTTTTTTTACTATTTCCCTAGGGTATAAAGATATTCTTCAAAACAAACCCCATTTTCCATTGGAATATTCAATTCATCCGAACGAAGCATACA
>JBKTKK010000228.1:0-3806 GCA_047242405.1 Lachnospiraceae bacterium
ACAAGTAACCGTTCAGCAGAACACAATGACATATGTTTTGAATAAGAGTACGAAAAAATTTCATTACCCGACTTGTTCTTCAATTGCACAGATGAAAGAGTCCAATCGAGGAACCTTTTCTGGGAATCGTGATGAATTAATCGCACAGGGATATGATCCATGCAAAAAGTGTAACCCGTAGTTTAATAAATAGAAATACCATTTTATGCCCTCTAACATTATCAATAAAGTCGGGAAGACTTACACCCTCCAGCAACAAATGATCAAAAATAGGACACATCAAGATAATTTCATTACATAACATAAGCAAAACACCGTAAAACATCTATTTCATGTTTTACGGTGTTTTTTGAATCTAAAATTTGGATGTTACTGCTGTCTGTTAAAGTTAGACGGAACCCATGGACATCGTTCTTCGACTTCTCTATTATATGCTTCTAGATTGCTTATCTGTTCTACTACATGAGCCATGTCCATTCTTTCTACTATCTGATTAATGATTAATTTACCCTCTTCGGCAAGTTTCTCACGGAAAGCTTCATCCGGTATTGCAGTTGTACTCATATGATCTCTTTTATCCCAAAAATAATAGCCAATGGCTGCACTCTGATAAGCTAAGCCAAATATATCATCAAATTTCTTGCAGGACTGGGGCTGGTTATGCGCATATTGGGTAGTAATAGGAATATCTTCTAGGCGATTCATGATTTTATATGCACCTACAGTAATGGCATGGAAACTATCCATAGATTGGAATAAATCTTTTGCACTCTTCAACATTTGCATAGTTAAATCCATATATAGAATCGGTACACCAGTCTCATCTGCAAAATCTCTCACCATCGGGCTGCATGTCATATGTGCTGGTCCATGAAAACTAATATAAATCTGACGTTTAAAGCCCTGTCTTAGAAGGCTCTTAGCGATCGCTCCCAAATAATCGATTCCTTCACGAATACTTACCTGAACCGTACCTCTCCCACTAGCAGTGGCACCTGCATAAAAGTAAGGCAGACCTGTCAAAACCAATCCATCACATGCCTCTGCCATTTTAAGAGCAAAGGCTTCGCTGATTGTTGTCTCAGAATCGAGCGGAAAACCGCCATGCATTTCTACCGTTCCCACCGGAACAATTATAATATCATTATGGGAAAGATACGCTTCCACTTCATCATTTAACATCTTTGGTAATACTCTTGTACGCATATTATCCTCCTTCATCTTTAGCAATTATAGGTTGAAAAGCTCTAAAGCATTCCTTCTGCAAATATTCTCATATACATCTGTAGCAATTTTACCACTGTTGTATTTTTCATCCAACCATTTTCCCAGTGGAAATTCCATCTCTGTGTTTACCATATCCGTTCCGAACAGCAGCCGTTTCTGATTTTTCTTCAAAAATTCAAGGCCAAACTCCTCATCTCTCATGATTGCACATCCGCCGCTGTTTGCAGATAAATCTCCATACAAATTATCATAGGTATCAAACAGATAAGGAACTCGACCCCCTAATTTTACAGGACCTTTTCCCCATGCCATACGTTCCTCAATTGTACTTCCCGGGTTTCTAGTTATTTCATGCCAAAAGGGTTGGCTGTGGCCAATGAACTTTAGTTTTGGATACCGCTGCAAATTTTCTTCCAGAAATGGAAGCCCCGGTTCATCTACAATTCCATACTCATAACCTTCCTGGGGGCTCATATGAAAAAGAATCGGCATATCCAACTGCTGTGCTGCAGCAAAAATACTTTGAATAAAAGAATCGTTCATATTTCGGTTAATCATTAATTCCCCGATTCCTATCGCCCCCTGTTCTTTAAATAGAGCGAGTCTTTCGTATACACTTTCCTCATCCGTTGCATCCAGATTACACATCCAGGCAAAATAGTTTGGAAAACGCTCTGCAATTGCCCTGCATTCATCATTCGTACTAATTGGAACCGTACCCTTCTTTTCCCCGGCTGACATAAGAATACCCTTTTCAATTCCTAATTCCTCCAAATGGGGCAACATGTTATCCGCACTAGATAGAAACATATTTCCCATCTTAGGATGCTGTTCTAACGTAAGATGAAGATGAATATCTATCTTTTTCATATTATTTTCTCCCTCTCTTTACCTTCAGCTCGCCATACATTTGATCTGTTTCCTTTTTATTAAGATTGAATATCAGACCGATGCCCACAAGTTCTAAGATACAAGTAAGAACAGGAATTAAGGTTACCATACCGTAGATACCGTTAATTGTTTCAGGCGTCTGCACTGCATTCGTTCCCGACACATAACCAATTGCTTGTAGGCCAAAGGATACACCTGCAGATGCTATGGTAGACCCGATCTTACGACTGAACGTATATAGAGAATACATGGATCCATCACTTCTCTCATTAAATTTCCATTCACTGTAATCCAGACAATCGGTAACAAGAGCCCAAATTAACATCGTAAATACCGTCTGCCCAAACATCGCTAGTATATTTAATCCGGCAAATACATAAACATTTGGAATCTTAATTGCAAACATAATAACATTGAAAATAGTACTACTAATGATACTTACCATCAAAGTGGCTTTCTTTCCGAATTTTGCAACCAACTTTGGTACTAGCGGAAAGCAGATAATAATAAGAGGCACACTTGCAAGGCTTAAGACACTCATAACCGAAGCATTTGAATAGTACTCTTTAAAAATGAAACTTCTAACCTGACTTGAACCTGTAATAAACAACATACTTCCAATGGTAGCTACCATAACACCGATTAAAGGCCTGTTCATAAATACTGCCTTAAGTACTTTTCCATAATTAAATTTCTCTGCTTCTGCTTGTTTATTCTCACGGATACGTTCTGTTGTTAATTTCATAAGAAGAATATAGCTTACGACACTTAACACAGCAAAAATTACTGCTAGTAATGTAAAGCGTTCCGGTAAAATGTTACTGTCTTTGTCAAAGCATACAACTGGCACAATCGATAATGCTCCGATTCCAACTAAAGTTCCACCAATACTCCTTGCTCTTGATAACTTACTCCGATCGATAGGATCTGAACTTACCACACTAGCCATAGCACCAAAAGGCATGGAAGTTCCTGTATAACTCATGCCATACAAAACATAGACAAAGGCTACCCATGCATGCAATGCAACACCTTCAAATGGTACATTACTAAAACACAATACGCCTGACAATGCCAATGGAATCATAAAGATCTTAATCCATGGCTTAAACTTGTCCCCAGACTTCCCTAACATCCAGCGATCAGGGAAAGATCCCATAATTGGGTCATTTATTGCGTCCCACAGTCGAGCGACCAAGAACAATGTTCCCATCCATGCGGCACTAATTCCCAGTACATATGTACAAAAAGTCAGGAAATATTCATCTACAAACAAATTTACGAAGCTTCCGGCCATATCACCAAAAATGTAGCCAATTTCATCCCGTTTCCCAAAAGGTCGTATTTTCTTTTCTTCCATAATCCTTTTCTCCTTTTCAAGCCTTAATATGTACCGCGCGCACGGACGATTAAAATTTAGCAACTATTACAACTGCTTTATAATTTACACTTATATAATATACATTTTTTATTGAAATGAAAATTGCACGACTTGCATTATTTATTGCAAATATTGCATTTATGAAGTATACTATTAATATAATTGTGCATATAGTACAACTTGATAGGAGGAGATTTTATGAAGTATAGCCAGGTCAAAGAACTATTATCACAACAGTTAGATGGCTCTTATGCCAACATGAATGACCTTTTCACCGCATCCAAAAAGTTCATTGGCTATCAGGAAT
>JBKTKK010000229.1:0-3782 GCA_047242405.1 Lachnospiraceae bacterium
ATATAATCATAATATTGGGGACTATTCCCCATCCCGCACGTTCCAAATAAGGCAACTTTTTTCCCTGATAACTTTGATAAAAAATCAAAAATCTCGAAACTGCAAGTTCCCTTATTATTCCAGAATCCTATAAAATACGTATCAGCAATATCTGAATCCATATCTCCTGCCGCCCTTATTAACACTTTTGATTCATCTGGTATCGCATGATAAATGATCTCTGCCAGTTTCTCTGTATTATGGGTTTTACTGCTGTAAATCACTGCATATTTTTTCATAGTGCCTCCATCTCTTCGCATATTTAAATATACGTCTATACATTTTGTAACAAGATTTCGATATACCCATTATAGCATATCTATGATGAAAAAGTGCAGATAAGGCCCTTTGCATAAAAATTTCATAATTATAAAAAGAGGATAAATTCTATCTTCTTACAATTCGATAATAAACTTATTATAAAAAACAAATTGTTTATTTTGTCGGATACGGTAATGTCCGATTTGCGGTCGGTTAAAAAGACATCTTTGTCAAAAATGGCAGCAAAATTTAAGTACGTATACTCCCTGAGGTATATAGTAAATATGTCCCTATAATAACAAGTATGACAGCAAGAAAAAAATAAGGAATTTCAGCAACAGATTTTTTTGCTGTTAACGCGATATACTATCCACTTCCCTTTGCCATGTTCAAATCATCTTCTATAAGTAAGACTCTGTGCATAGTTCCTCCTAATGGATATAGATATCATTTTAGACCTTATTATAACACAATACTACATGATTACAAACTTTACAAAACAAAAAAGGCTCTGTAACAGAGCCTTTTTTATAATGAAATTATGCTAATGTATTTGCTTCATCAACAACCTTCTGAACAGCAGCAATTGCATCATCAGGTAATTTATCAAATCCACCCTTAACTGTCGCGCAAGACTTAACAAACTTTAATCTGTCTTCCATACGCGCTTTTAATTGTGTTACGTAAGAAGCATCTTCTAAGTTAGGAACAAATCCTTCCCATTCAAAGATTTCGATATCTTCAAATGGTCCCCATTGCTTAAATTCTGCTTTGCCTTCAACGATTGTTTCAAGAATTCCTAAAGTATCCTTTGGCTGAACCTTCTTGCCCATGAAATCACCTGTGTTAATGATGTAGCAATCTACATTCTTATCACCAACTAACTTCTTGAACTTTTCAAAGTCATCTGCCAATGGGTAAGTTCTAAATGGGTTAGCATATGGAACTACGACTAAAGCGTTAGGATCTACACCTTCTGCTAATCTTTCTGCAGAAGATCTCTTAGTAGCAAGTGTAGCACCCATTACGGAAGCAAGGGAAGAACCCTTTAACTTAACTACTGGTGGAATTGTAGGATCTTTCATAATCCAGAAAATTGCATTAACTGGAGAATCAATCTTATCTACACGGTTTGGAGACCACAATTTGGATTTAATTGCACGCCCGTTACCGTTACGAATATCTTCTGTAACAAGAACAACTTTACCATCTTCATCTAAAGTAGCAGAGTTATTCATAGATGTAAGTAAGTATTTATTATCGTCACAGTTTAATGGATAATCCTGTGTCTTGTCAAAATATGTAGGTTCTAATGCGACAGATGCACATGTGTCTGTATTAATTATAAATGCGTCATCATGAAGTACCGATATATCATACTTTCCACCATGCTTTGCATGTGTAAGAGTAGACTTACCTGATCCTGATAAACCAAATACAGAAGCTACGTACTTAGAACCATCAGCTAATGTATATTCTTTCTGACCACCGTGGCAAGAAGCATATCCGTTACGGTTTGCAATTGCCCATGCCATTGTTAAAGTACCTTTTTTGTGTTCACCAAAATATCTCATACCTAAGATAGCTGCACAGTTTTGGTTTGTATTAAAGTAACATAAGCACTTAGGATCGTATCCTGGCTTTGTTGTACCTGTCCATTGTGGATTAGAGAAAATATAAATGTCTGGCTCGTTTCCGTTTCCAATAGGCTTAGAGTTCTTATACATTTTAACATACTCTTCTGTCATGTACTGGAAGTTTAACATCCAAGAGTACATAATGTTTTCTTCACCTTCTGGAATAAGAAGATGCGCTTTTACCATAAATTCTGGATCTAAACCTACATATACTTCTGCATGATACATTGTCATCCATCTTGTATCATAGATTGCATCCATAACCATCTTATCTAACTCATCGCAATTAACGTTTGGTTCACCGGCAATTCTTCTTGCTGCAGCATAACGACCTGTAATTGAACCGTCATTAAACAACAATACTTTAGCGTCTTTTTCAAGGCCAAACTCTTCTCCTCTATAAACTGGCATATCTGTTACGATAGTACCTGGAGAATTTTTAGCTAGCTCATATGCTTCTTTTAAAGTATTAACTTTAATTACATTGTTACCGTAAAAAGCAGCTTCAATAATTGAACGAGTCTTTGCGAAACCAGGCTTGCCAGCACCGATTTCTGTTCTTGGATAATAAGCCTTTGTTGACATTATTATGTCCTCCTTCTTTTTCAGAATTTTCTTTATTATCGCATTTTATGTCTAACTTGTCAATCAAAAAGGAAATGAAATATAATAAAAAAGATAGAAAGAATTTTACTATATGAAATTCAGTATCACTATATTGACATTCTATGCAAACTGATTTATATTTATTATATTGATGATTATGTCGGCCCCCGTAAACATAACAACTTACATCATATAAAGTTAATTAATGGGATCTTTTTAAGACTCCTGTTTAATATTTTATGCTGCATCTGCGGCAGAATGGAGGATATTATGAAAATAGCAGTTATTAATGAAAACAGTCAAGCTGCAAAAAACGAAATGATCGTTAATGCTCTTAAAGAAGTCGTTGAACCAATGGGACATTCCGTAGACAATTATGGAATGTATTCTGCAGAAGATGAGGCACAGTTAACTTATGTACAAGCTGGTCTTCTTACTGCTATCTTAATTAACAGTGGTGCAGCTGATTTCGTTGTAACAGGATGCGGCACAGGTGAAGGTGCTATGCTTGCTTGTAACTCTTTCCCTAATGTATTATGCGGTCACGTTGTAGATCCTTCTGACGGATATATGTTTGCACAAATCAATGACGGAAATGCAATTGCTATGCCATTTGCAAAAGGTTTTGGTTGGGGTGCAGAATTAAATCTAAAATATACATTTGAAAAGTTATTCGGCTCCGAAGGTGGAAATGGTTACCCACCAGAAAGAGTTGTACCAGAACAACGTAATAAGAAAATATTAGATGAAGTGAAGAAAATTACTCACGTTGATATGATGACTATTTTAAAGAATATCGACCAAGATTTCTTAAAGGCAACTGTCAGCGGCGCAAAGTTTAAAGAGTTATTCTTTGCCAACTGTAAATGCCCAGAAATAAAATCTTATATTGAAGGTATCTTGGCATAATAATCCCCCCGGCTTAGCCGGGGGTTTTTATGTATTATAGACTTGATTTTTACATTTATCTGGTAGTACTACTACCTCTTATAACATTTGCCCTTCCTGTTGTCTATTGGGCAACTGACAGAAAACAATATTTAAATTACCATTACGACAGCGAATTGCATCCATAAACTCTTTTTCCAAACCTATACATTTCATTTCTACCGCATACGTTAACTCAAACATCGTTCCCATATTTGTCGTTTTAACAGACATTAGCTTGACATTTTTTGTGAATTCATCAAAAACAGCATCGAACGTACCAGCAAAATTCAAATTCTCTGGTATAGTGAT
>JBKTKK010000230.1:0-3782 GCA_047242405.1 Lachnospiraceae bacterium
TATTTTAGGAACATGCAGGTTATTAGAAGCAGTAAGACTAGAAATGGAGCAGAATAGTAACTATAAACCAGTGATACATATATGCGCATCTTCGGAAGTGTTTGGTAAGATACCCCAAGAGAAAAAGCCGGAAACAGGAATTCATGAAGACTGTCCATTTCATCCGGCCTCACCCTATGCCATTTCAAAAGTCGGAACTGACTTAGTAGGAAGATACTATGCGGAAGCTTATAATATGACTGTTATGACAACGCGCATGTTTACACATACAGGTCCGAGAAGGGGGGATGTTTTCCATGAGGCTACGTTTGCTAAACAAATAGCTATGATTGAAAAAGGCGAGATTGAGCCCATTATAAAAGTGGGCAATTTGGATTCCTTAAGAACGTATGCGGATGTAAGAGATGCAGTCAGAGCATATTACATGCTGGTGACGGTTAATCCTATTCCGGGGGAATATTATAATATAGGCGGGGATTACACCTGTACCGTCAAAGACACATTAAATACGCTTATTAGTATGTCATCGATGAAAAATGAGATTAGGGTAGAGGTAGACCCCGAGCGTTTGCGTCCGATTGATGCTGATTTGCAAATTCCAGATTGCAGAAAATTTAAAGAGCATACTGGATGGGAACCCCAAATATCCTATAAAAAAACAATGGCGGATTTGCTGAATTATTATCGGCAACGTATTAATCGTGGGGATGAATTTCTTATAAGATAAGGTGACTATGCTGATGGATTACTTTTACTATGACAAATATGAAATTGTGGATCAAAGAGAAAGCAGTTTGGGGCGCCTGACAATCCACCTTGATACTGTAAAGAAAGATGATCGGTGTTATCCATACTCCTTTTTAAAGGCCAATGATAGTATTTGTGTATTGCCTATTGTCGATAATAAGATTCTGTTAGTTAAACAATATCGACATGCTTTAAAATCCTGGGAATTTGAGATACCGGGAGGTGGCTTAGAAGAGGGAGAAGATATTGAAATGGCTGCTGCGAGAGAGCTGCTTGAAGAAACGGGGTATAAAGCAGATTCTATAAAGAGACTTGGCATGTATTATCCATCGCCAGGTATTACATCTGAAAAGGCATATTTGTGTGTGGCTTTATGCCATAATGAAAATGAGATAAAACGGGAGCCGCTAGAATTAATCACAACCGGATTGTTTTCAATCAGTGCTTTCGAAGAAATGATTCGATCAGGGGATTTTCGCCATGGTATGGGATTGGTCGCTTGGCTTAAATATAAGACATTAAATATTTTGTATCAATAGGAGATTCGTATGAGTTTAATAAAAATTATTACTCCGAACTTTCAGTATGAAGACTTGAGGGGCCGTTTAGTGCAACTAGTGCGAACCGGTTATTGCCAAGTTAATATTATAGAATCAGTTGCGGGGGCTACCAGAGGAGGTCATTACCATATTCAAAATAGAGAAGCGTTCTATGTAATTGGTGGCAAGTTAAAACTTACAGTATGGCATTTAAATGTTGGAACTCAAAAAGAGGAATATGAGTTTTCAGAGAATGCGATGTTTGAAATTGAACCTTATACAATTCATTCATTTGAATTCATTGAGCCCACAATGCTTGTTAGTATGTATAGTATGGGAGTTGAGCTAGCTGATGGCAAAAAAGATATCTATACCCTCAATTCATGAAAGATATGAACAGGTTGATGTAAAAAAGCATTTGTATGCTTTGGATGGAATCAGTGGCCTGGGTTCATTGGTTATAATGATTTTTCATTTCGGATTATTTGCATCACATTTAGAAGGGCATCCATATCCGCTTAGCAAATTATTAGCACCCATATACCAATATGGATACCTAGCAGTTGAGTTTTTCTTTTTAATGTCGGGCTTTGTTATTGAATATTCATACTCAAAAAAAGTAAAGACGTATACTTTTTATCAGTTCCTATTAAAACGAATACAGCGGCTTTACCCATTACTAATGTTAACGACAATATTGACAGGGATATTACAACTGATATATTATCAAATGATGGGGCGTGAATATTTTTTTATTCACCCAATTACTTTATGGGGGGCGTTTTTACACTTTTTTGGACTTCAGAATGCGGGCCTTTCTGTACTTACATTTAATGGACCGGCGTGGTATGTAGGTGTACTTGTACTTATGTATCTTTTATACTACTATTCATCCATAAATATACATAGAATAAAGATTTATGGTTTATTTATAATAATAGGCGTATATATATATTGCGGTAAATATAATCTACCATTTTTGAATGAGGCTATTGCCAGAGGATGCGTTAGTTTCTTTGTACGTATGCTATAAAAAACCGAAAGCCAAACATGCATTTCTATTGGGTTTGCTAATTGTACACAAGTTCTTTGCTATTTATACATGGGGCATTATTGGAAATACAATTTTATTTTTTTGCTTGTTACTTTTTAATTTGTATTTTAAAAGCAAAATAATATATGTTATTTTTAGTAGCAAACCATTAATAATTTAGAAATTGTCTTCTATACCATTTACTGTGATATTTATAATTTGCATTTTTAAAGTTTCCATCAGGTTGAAACAGTATGGATGTGAGTACCTATTGATAGCCTTATTGTGGATAGAATTGGATGCTGTTTGATTACACTGCTGTTTTTGTTTAAACTTAAACTAGAGTTTATAATGGAAAATTCAGGCTATGACTAGTTGGTCTGATCGTAAGAAATTTAAGAGAGGGTATCTATAATCCGTACCATACAGAATTAGATTTAACAAACCAGATGGCAGTTGCAAATTTTTTTAAAGATGAAAGACCTGATTATGTGTTTTTGTGTGCAGCGAAAGTAGGGGGTATACATATAAATGAAATTCAACCAGCGGATTTTATGTATATTAATTTAGCAATAGAAACCAATATTATTAATAGTGCATATGCAACCAATATAAAGAAATTACTATTTATGGGAAGCGGTTGCATTTATCCCCGAATTGTGCCACAGCCAATAAAGGAAGAATATCTTCTTACAGCACCGTTAGAAAAAACTAATGAGGCTTATGCAATCGCAAAAATTGCAGGCCTTAAAATGTGCGAATTTTATAATAAACAGTATGGAACAAATTATATATCGGTAATGCCTTGTAATTTATATGGTCCTGGCGATAATTACAATCCTATTAGTTCGCATGTAATTCCTGCTCTTATTAAAAAATTTCATGACGCTAAAATTTCGGCGGCACCTTCTGTTATGATGTGGGGAACGGGTACCGCGAAACGAGAATTTTTGCATATTGATGATATAGCAGATGCCAGTGTATTCTTGATGGAAAACTATAATGAAAATCAATGGATAAATATAGGGTGCGGGGAAGATATGAGTATAAAAGAATTGGGCGAATTAATTAAACATGTGGTAGATTTTAAGGGGGATATTATTTTTGATCCATCATACCCTGATGGTACTCCGAGAAAGTTATTAGATTCTAGTAAGTTGTTATCTATGGGGTGGAAACCGCAAATAACATTAGAAGAAGGCTTAGCGAATACATATAAGGATTATTTAATTAATAACAAAAATTATCGCCAATAAAAAATACGGTATATATTCTGATTGCAAACACTAAGCTGTCATATGACTGATCAACACTTTGTTTAGTTACCGCCTAGAATGATTGGCGATTAGCTTTACCGGTGGATTTATTCGAATCCCGCTCCGCCCTGCAGATATTTCCTCCTGTGTTGCTTTTCGAATCCGTTGCGCAGATGCAGTCATCGAAGTCGATAGTAGTAGTTAGCT
>JBKTKK010000231.1:0-3747 GCA_047242405.1 Lachnospiraceae bacterium
CAAATCTCAAAAGAAATCATTTCTGTTTATCAAGAAAATTCCTCAACGAATTTCAATTTAAACTTTTTATCCAGTCCATCAGAATTAAAAAAACATATAGCCGTAAAGATAATTAATTATGAATCCAATGTAGATATATTAGAAGTTATACCATTTCGTCGATTTTTGGACTTAGCAATTGTTTATTATATAATTATTGAAAGCGATACAATTGGTATGGCTACTTCTTTGATTTATAATAAACATATGGAAGCATTGGGTTTAACAGAAGAAGAGTTATATGAAGTGGCAATTGAAAATTCTGTTGCTCGATTCCCTGCTGCCATTTCGTCAATGGAAGAAGTGATTTTAGATATGGTGGACAAAGATTCAAACTTTGATGGTGTAATGGATGATTTAGAAATACAAGAATGGCTGTTTCCAGAAAATAGCTGCCAAATGTTTGTGCTAACGAATAATCGAAAAACGTATGGAGCGGTTTGTATGTTGTACAAAAATGTACTTTCTCAATTTGCTAGAGAAATAAATAGTGACTTATATTTATTGCCCAGTAGCATACATGAAGTAATACTAATTCCAACAACGGATTGTGTGTCTGTGCAAAGTTTAGAAGAAATGGTTGTGGAGATTAATATGACGGAAGTAAAACCAGAAGAAAGACTTTCCAACCATGTTTATTTATATAGCAGAAATGAGGACAAAATATTCCTTTCATAAATGACCTAAAATAAAGAGAACTCCCACTGACTTTGGTCGGTTGGTTTATGTCGCCAAAAGTTGAAAATTATGATATACTATCGTTATAGGAACATGGAGATGGCATAGGCCATATTCACTATATGAAAAAGACGGATGATAACGGCTATGAGGTTGGGTGCAAGTTGCATTCGGGTTGCGTATATCCGCTTGATTGTGATAAAATATGAGAGAAAAAGGAGAACGGAAGATGTCATATGAAATTACTGGTAAAACAGTATTAACAGGATTGTTTGGACGTCCTGTATCACATAGCATATCCCCTATGATGCATAATGAGGGGTTTCGCCAATTGAATTTAGACTATGCATACTTATGCTTTGATATCGGCGAAGAAGAATTGGAAGATGCAGTCGCTGGGTTAAAGGTATTAGGGGCACGAGGTTGGAATTGTACAATGCCAGATAAAAATAAAATGGCTAAAATAGTAGATAAATTGTCACCAGCTGCAGAAATCATCGGTGCAGTAAATACAGTGGTAAATGAAAATGGTAAACTAACTGGGTATAATACAGATGGTATTGGGTATATGATGGCAGCAAAAGACGCCGGTTTTGACCTTATTGGAAAAAAAATGACGTTACTTGGAGCGGGGGGAGCAGCAACGGCAATACTTGTACAAGCAGCCCTTGATGGAATGTCAGATATATCAGTATTTAGTATTCGAGACCAGTTTTATCCACGCGCTGAAAAAATTGTAGAGTCGTTAAATAAGCGAACGAACTGTCGTGTGAAATTGTTTGATTTTGAAGATAAATCGATTTTAAACCGTGAAATTTCGGAAAGCTATATCCTTACGAATGCAACGAGTGTTGGTATGAAGCCAAAGGTGGATGCTTGTATTATTGAGGATTGTTCTGTATTTCGTCCCGATCTTGTAGTATCGGATGTCATTTATAATCCGGAAGAAACGAAGTTACTTCGTATGGCTAGAGAAGCTGGCTGCAAAACGTTTAATGGATTATATATGTTATTATATCAAGGGGCAGAGGCATTTCGCTTATGGACAGGTGTAGATATGCCCGTCTCGACCATAAAAGAAAAGTATTTTACAAGGTAAGATATCCGTAGAGGAGCACTCCAAATTCAACTATGAATCAGGAGTGCCTTTTTTTGTCCATCTGTATCCACCAAGATTTTCTTGAATGGTGAAATAAAACCATGCTTTTTTTGCATTTTTATCATTACAGCATAAGTATTAGACTTGGAAGAAAGACTGATTTATAATCTGCTTATGAATGGGCAGTCGATCGGTAAGGATATTTTCTTGTTTGTACCTCTTACATATGTTACTATAGAGACAGACTAGAATACGGACGTAATAAAAAAGAAGCGTACTTGATGGGATTTGAAGTTTTTTCCATGCTCGATTCAATTTGACATAATATTAATTCAAGGAGGAATATAAGGTGGATTTAAACGGACAAGCAGCAAAAGTAGTTATTGATGAAGTAAAGAAGGCAGTTGTAGGGAAAGACGACTGTATTGAGTTAGTTCTGTGTGCCTTATTGGCACGAGGACATATTTTAATAGAAGATATACCTGGTGTCGGAAAAACTACGTTGGCACTTGCCTTTGCAAAAGCAATTGCAATGGAAGAAAAGCGTATGCAATTTACGCCTGATGTACTTCCCACCGACGTACTCGGCTTTTCGTTGTATGACAAGGAAAATGGTCAATTTCAGTTTCAGCCAGGTCCGATTATGACGAATCTATTTTTGGCAGACGAAATAAACCGTACCTCCCCCAAAACTCAATCAGCACTATTAGAAGTTATGGAAGAGGGGACAGTGACGGTTGACGGTATAACGAGAAAAGTACCACAGCCATTTTTGGTATTAGCAACACAAAACCCAATTGGTTCAGCAGGTACTTCCATGTTGCCAGAATCCCAACTAGATCGTTTTATGATTCGAATGACTATGGGGGTATCCCAATATTGAGAATGAAATTGAAATATTAAAAGGAAAACATGCCAGAAATCCACTTGATGAGATTAACCAAGTCTTAACGATCGAGGAAGTGTTGAAGATGCAGGTTATGGTAGATGAAATATTTATACATGACCTTATTTACGAATATATTGCAAACTTGGTACAGTTAACAAGGCAAAACCCAATGATACAGTTGGGGATTAGTCCGCGAGGGACGCTAGCGATTGTGAAGATGGCTCGTGCAAGGGCCTTTATAAAAGGTAGAGATTATGTTATACCAGATGATGTAGTGGACATATTCGCTTTTGTAGTAAACCATAGAATTTTATTGAGTCCTAAGGCGAGGATTAATCACATTACACTTGAAAAAGTTATTGATAATATCTTAAATGCCGTGGACAAACCATCAGCGAGAGAATAGGGGTTACTTATGTGGAAAAATAGATTTTTCTATCTCATACTACTATTTGTAACGATATTTTTATCAATTATGTATTTTGAACCATTTCCTGTTTTATTACTCATTTTGGAAATATTAATTCCCTTTGCGTTATTATGTTTTCTTATTCCATCCATTTCTCGCTTACGTATAAATTACAGGGTGGAAAAGGAATATTACGAAATAGGGGAACCGGTAAAAGTGCAGATTGTAATTAAAACGAATCTTATGCTACCAATATCTTATCTACAACTTCATTTCTATTTCCATAACTTTTTTACAAAAAAAATAATTAAACAAAAAATTACAACGAGTGTTGCTGCGGGGGGAGTAATTAACAATGAAATCGTTTTCACACCAGAGAAATGTGGAAGAGTACGATTTGAAGTGAAGAAGGTAAAGGTGATGGATTTTTTTGGTTTGTTTTGCTTCTATAAAAAAGTTAGGAATCCTATTGATATTACCATATTACCCAAATTATTATTTATGGAGGCGGAATTAACAGAAAAAACCAAAACTTTTCGTATTGATAGTGATGAATTTGATCCACACAAGCCGGGAGATGATTCTTCAGAAATTTTTCAAATTAGGGAGTATAAGAGTGGCGACCGCTTACAG
>JBKTKK010000232.1:0-3742 GCA_047242405.1 Lachnospiraceae bacterium
GTAAAAGGGAGAGTATCCCGTTAAGTGCAAGTGCAGTGTTAGTTGCCGTAGGAGTTGTTTATGGTGATATTGGTACATCACCGATGTATGTTATGAAATCCATTATCGCGGGAAATGGTGGAATTAATCAAATAAATGATGATTTTATTTTAGGTTCGTTGTCCCTAATTATATGGACATTAACTTTACTTACAACGGTTAAATATGTTTTGATTGCAATGAAGGCCGATAACCATGGTGAGGGTGGAATCTTTGCACTTTTTAGTTTGGTAAAAAAGTTTGGAAGATGGCTGATGATACCAGCTATGATTGGTGGTGCAGCCCTCTTAGCCGATGGAGTTTTAACGCCAGCGGTAACCGTTACGACAGCAATTGAGGGTTTGCGAAGTATTCCAGCAGTCTACGCCATAATGGGTGACGATCAAACAAAAATAGTTATTATTACCTTAGTTATTATTTCGGCATTATTTTTAGTACAAAGAGCAGGAACAAGTATGCTCGGTAAAGCTTTTGGCCCTCTTATGACACTATGGTTCCTATTTCTTGCAGGAGCAGGTATTTATAATATGTCAGGAGATTTGGGGGTTTTGCGTGCACTTAATCCTTTACGTGGAGTTGCAATTTTATTTGATGATACGAATAAAGCAGGAATTATGATTTTGGGAAGTGTTTTCTTAGCAACAACGGGGGCAGAGGCACTTTATTCCGATATGGGACATGTTGGAAAACAAAACATCTATGCGAGTTGGCCATTAGTAAAAATATGTCTTATTTTAAATTATTTTGGCCAAGGAGCATGGCTTATGAGCCATAAAGGGGATGCCCACCTGATAAGTATTGAAGAAATGAACCCATTTTTTGAAATGCTTCCAGATCAAATCCGAATCTTTGCTGTTGCATTAAGTACAATTGCAGCTATTATTGCTTCACAAGCATTAATCACAGGTTCTTTTACTTTAATATCAGAAGCAACGCGATTAGACCTTATGCCTAGAATGCGAATTACGTATCCCTCACAAACCAAGGGACAAAGTTATATTCCGTTGGCTAACATGACAATTTGGGTCGCTTGTATTATAGTAGTACTTTATTTCCGTTCGAGTGCGAGACTAGAATCCGCCTATGGACTTGCAATAACAATGACCATGCTGATGACGACGGTATTGCTATTTACTTATTTATGGAAATTAAAAAAATTAAGAGTTTTGCCAATTATATTTATTATGTTCTTTGGTGGACTAGAAGGCTTCTTTTTTGGATCCAGCCTGTCCAAATTTACAAAGGGTGGATACGTAGCCTTATTATTAGCAGCTATACTACTGTTAATTATGTTGATTTGGCATTATGGCACTGCAATCGAGAGATCACAAGCAAGCTACTTATCCATGAAGAATTATATAGAAATGTTTGATAAATTACGTTTAGATGAATCACTACCGTTAGATGCAGATAACCTCGTATACATTACCCATAATACAAAAAATGATATTATGGATCGGGATGTATTGTATTCCATCTTTAACAAGCGGCCGAAAAGGGCAAAAGCCTACTGGATCGTAAGTGTAATTGTTACAGATGAACCATATACGAACAATTATACAGTGGATAGTTTCGGTACGGACTATTTATTCCGTGTTCGATTGTATTTAGGATTCAAGATGAATCAAAGAATCAATGTATATTTGCGTCAGATCGTTACAGATTTAATTAATTCAAATGAGTTACATCCACAGGAACAAAAGTATTCTATCTATGGAAATGATGGAAAAGTCGGAAATTTCCGTTTCTGCATTCTTAGAAAGATGCTTTCGCCGGAAAGCGATATTGCCTCTTATGGAAGACTTGCAATCTCTTTAAAATATGCGATACGTCATATTGCTGGATCGCAAATACAGTGGTACGGTTTGGAAAGTTCTGCTGTTATGGTGGAGTATGTTCCACTATTTGTAAAGATGAAAACTTCAAATCATTTGGTAAGAGTTGATACAAAGAAAAATTGATAGGTTCTATTATAGGAGGAGGGATAATCTCCTCCTATTTGTAGTAGGAAAGATATTAAGTAATAAAGTAAATTATTAATATTGGGGAGAATATTATGGCGAAACTTGTAGTAAATGTAGAAAAAGAAATGGAAAAGTTAGGGGATTTGTTTGGGATATTTTTCGAAGATTTAAATCATGCGGCAGATGGTGGATTGTATGCCCAGTTGGTTAGAAATGGCTCGTTTGAATTTGATAGGATTGACCATCCTTCTTATGATTCACGAACGGCATGGGAGATGGAACCACAAGTTGGGTGTGTCAGCCGTCATTCGATTCAAATGGCACATCCATTAAGTGAAAAAAATCCTCATTATTTAGTTGTAGATATCATGAGACCGGGGGATGGTTTCATCATTAAAAATTTAGGCTATGGTTCTGGTATTCCCATTATAAAGGGCGATACATACAGATTTTCCTGTTACGTTGCTAGTGATGGAAGAGCCCCTGTTACGTTGGACGTCTATGTGGAAGATTCCGAAGGAAACAACTTAGAGTGTGGAAAAATAATAGTAGATAAGAAGGCGTGGTGTAAAAAAGAGTTTATTTTTGAAGCGGAAAAGACGGAGTATAAAGGTAAATTAGTTATTAAAATGAGCAGTCCAGGACGTCTTTATTTAGATTTTGTTTCATTGTTTCCAACAAAAACTTTTAAAAATAGAGAGAATGGATTACGGAAGGATATTGCACAACTTCTTTATGAATTAAAACCAAAATTTATGCGCTTTCCCGGCGGTTGTCTCGTTCACGATGGATCTTTAAATGCAGAAGATAGAGACTCCCTATATCGTTGGAAGAATACATTGGGTAAGCTAGAAGAGCGCCCATCGAGAAAAAACAATTGGGGATATAATCAATCGTTAGGACTCGGCTATTATGAATATTTTTTATTTTGTGAAGATATTCATGCCAAACCAATACCAGTATTACCGGCAGCTTACAATCCTCACCACCAAAGCATGGTACCCTTTGACCAAATGGATGAGTGGATCCAAGAAGCCCTCGACCTAATTGAATTTGCCAATGGAGACGAATCTACTCCTTATGGCCGGTTGAGATGTGGCTTAGGGCATGAGCAACCATTTGGTCTAGAATACCTTGCGATAGGTAACGAAGAAGTCGGAGAGGGATTTTTTGAACGATATCCCTATTTCCATAAAGCGATAAAGGGAAAATATCCAGAAATAAAATTAATTGCAAGTAGTGGTCCCTTTGCAGCTGGTGGAGAATATGAGAAAGGTTGGACTTGTGCCATTGATAACAAAGCAGACCTTGTAGATGAACATTATTACCAAGCACCAGAATGGTTTTTAGCTAACCATCATCGCTATGATAATTTTAAAGTTGATGCTCCACATGTATTTTTAGGTGAATATGCAAGTTGGGGGAATTGTTGGTATAATGCATTGGTAGAAGCCTCCTATATGATTGGACTAGAGAGAAATGCACCAGTGGTAGAGTTGGCATGTTATGCGCCTTTGCTATGTAATGTGGATTATATTAACTGGGAGCCAGATATGATTTGGTATAATAACCATGAGGTATTTGGAACAGCCAATTACTATGTGCAAAAATTATTTATGAATCATCAGGGGGATTGTAAATTAGAGGTAACGGCGTCTGATTTTCCCCCTATAGAAAAAAAACAAGACTCTTTAGATGGAATTTTTGCATTTCTTCCGGTGCCTAATACTGTATGTAAA
>JBKTKK010000233.1:0-3702 GCA_047242405.1 Lachnospiraceae bacterium
ATATATAGAAGCGCTTCAGGAAGGTACGATTGTAGTTTCTTATACAACAACCAGTTCAAACTCTATTCAGACATTATTCAGTATTGGAAATAGTACTACTGGTAATCAGGATCGTCATTTCCATCTGTATATTACTCCTACAGGGGCATTAGGAATGGAATTAAGAAATACAGATCACATATTTAAATATACACTTGACCGTCCTGCTGTTGTCTGGGAGATGAATCATGGTGAAAATGCAGTAAATACGATAGCATTTAAGGCAGATAAGGATAATAAGCAATACAAGTTGTTTGCAAATGGAGCATTAATTGCCACCTTGAATAAAAATGATTATAAATTCATTCGTGACATTACAGGTGTTGATAATGTGGGATTAGGAGGAGTGAACAGACAAGGCGCGGTTGCCTATCCTTTTGGCGGAATAATCCATAATATTGAAGTGTATGACAGTCCGTTGCATGACGAATATCTTATTTCTGCAACAGGAACAACGGCCCACGGAACTCCTATTTTCTATGACGGCGATGCGACAAATGCAAGTTATTTTAGAATTCCCGCACTTCTAACGCTAGAATCTGATACAGTCATTGCCGCTGCAGACGCACGATATGGTGGGACACATGATGCGAAGAGTAATATAGATATCGCTTTTTCAAAGAGTACAGATGGTGGAAAAACCTGGTCGCAGGCGACGTTACCCTTATGCTTTGATGACTATGTAGCCAAGCAGATTGATTGGCCAAGAGATCGTGTGGGAAGAAATGTGCAGATTCAGGGGAGTGCATCATTTATAGATCCTGTACTCCTTGAAGATAAGACCAATCATAGGTTGTTTTTGTTTGCAGATGCAATGCCGGCAGGGGTTGGGGTGTCCAATGTTTCCGTTGGCTCTGGCTATAAAAAGATTAACGGCAAAAAGTATCTGAAACTCCGTTGGCATGAAGATGGAGCAAATACCTATTATTACAGCATACGTGAAAATGGAGTCATTTATAATGACCATACCAATGAACCTACCGAATATAGTGTAAATGGTTCGTATGATTTGTTAAAGAATGGACAAATACAGACCTGTAAGCAATATGATTATTATTTTGAAGGAACAACACTTCGGGAAATAACGACGGATGTAGATGTGAATATGAATGTGTTTTACAAGGACTCTTTATTTAAAGTTTTTCCTACGACTTATATAGCAATGAAATATAGTGATGATGAAGGCGAAACATGGTCTGATCTAAAGATTATTAGCAATTTCAAACCTGAAACAGAGAAATTTCTAGTAGTTGGCCCTGGGGTAGGAAAACAAATTTCAACGGGGGAAAATGCCGGACGTTTAGTCGTTCCGCTATATTCGAACGTAAATGTAGAACTAGGTTTTATGTATAGCGATGACCATGGGCAAAATTGGACTTATGTCGAAGCCGATGATGGAGGAACGGGCGCTACAGCAGAAGCGCAGGTTGTAGAGATGCCAGATGGCTCACTAAAAGCTTATATGCGAACAGCCTCTGGAACAATTGCAGAGGTAACCAGCATTGATGGTGGTGAAACATGGTCACAACGTCAAACCGTACCGGGGATGACGGCTGCATCATATGGAACTCAAGTTTCAGCAATTAACTATTCCGGATTAATTGATGGGAAACCAGCAATTATTTTGGCAGCTCCGAATGCCGTGAATGGAAGAAGAACTGGTATTATACATATTGGTTTGATCAATGATACGGGGGAAACCGGTATAAACAAATATTCAATTGAATGGAAATATAACTATGAAGTAGATGGACCGCAAATTGGATACTCATACTCCTGTTTGACTGAATTACCTAATGGAGATATTGGGTTGCTTTATGAAAAGTATGATTCCTGGTCTAGAAATGAACTTCACCTAAAAAATGTAATGAAATATGACTCTTTCACCCTGGAAGAGTTGACAGGGGAGGAAGGGTAGCTGCGCGGTAAAAATTCAATGAAGGGAAGTCTGTACTATGAGTAATCTGGAAAAATACAAGGGAATCATCCCGGCCTTTTATGCCTGCTATGATGATGAAGGAAACATAAGCTCGGACCGCATTATAATGTTTACGGAGTATTTGATCGATAAGGGCGTCAAAGGGGTGTATGTCAATGGCTCTTCTGGCGAGTGCATCTATCAAAGTGTCGAAGAACGCATGACAGTTATAGAAAATGTGATGAAGGCTTCTAGGGGGCGAATCACTGTAATCAACCATGTGGCTTGTAACAATACAAAGGAGAGTATAGAACTCGCCCGCCACTCTGAGAGGATTGGGGTGGACGCAGTCGCTTCGATCCCGCCAATTTATTTTCACCTACCAGAACATGCAATTGCACAGTACTGGAATGACATCAGTGCAGCTGCTCCAAATACCGATTTTGTGATCTACAATATTCCACAGCTTGCCGGAACTGCACTCACCATGGGGCTGTTCCAGGAGATGCTGAAGAACCCTAAGGTTATCGCGGTTAAGAATTCTTCAATGTCGGTGCAGGATATACAAATGTTTAAAACAACAGGGACTGCAAAGAGGGGGGAGTTTATCGTGTTCAACGGACCGGACGAACAGCTTATCTCTGGGCGGATGATTGGCGCAGACGGCGGGATAGGAGGAACATATGCGGTTATGCCAGAGCTGTTTCTGGCAGCGGATAAGGCATTCCGTGAAGGTAGATGTGAAGACGCGCTGATTCTACAGAACAAGATTAACGAGATCATTTATGCCATGTGCATGTGTCATGGCAACCTGTATGCAGTAATGAAGGAGATCTTAAGAAGAAAGGGTCTCAACATAGGTCGGGTTAGAAAACCGCTGCCAGATATTATTGAAGAGGACAATGCACAGATCACAAACTGTATTGAGTTGATAAACTCAGCATCAAGATTAGTGTAAAGATAAGGAACAACTTTGGGGGACTGCTGTCATGGATTATTACATATGCGTGGATATTGGGGGAACATCCATAAAATTCGGCGTTATAAAAAGTAATATGGATTTTATCACGGTTGGTGAGACACCGACGGAAGCCAAACTGGGCGGACCTGCTATCATAAAAAAGGTACAAGATATAGCAAAAAATCTTTTAAAACAATACAGTGCCGCTGGGATCTGTGTTTCCACTGCGGGGATGGTGGACTGTGTAAAGGGTAGAATAACCTATGCCGCTCCACTAATACCAGAATATGCCGGAACGGAGATCAAGAAGATGCTGGAAGAAGGTCTTCATCTACCATGCGAAGTCGAAAATGACGTGAACTGCGCAGGACTGGCCGAAGCCTCTATGGGCGCAGCGAAAGGAAGCAGTATAGCCGTATGTCTTACAATCGGCACTGGAATCGGTGGAGCACTAATTATTAACGGGAAGATTCTACATGGTTTTTCAGGCAGTGCTTGCGAAGTAGGATATATGCATCTTCCCGGCGGTGAATTTCAGGAACTGGGTGCTGGCAGTGTTCTTGTGCGAAAGGTAGAACAGTGCAAGGGGTTCAAGCCGGGCAGTATCGACGGAAAGTATGTGTTTACACAAGCATGGGCTGGCGATGAAGCGTGTATTCGTGCCATCGATGAGATGACGGAAGTACTTGGCATGGGAATCGCTAATATTTGTTATATCGTCAATCCCGAGGTGGTCGTATTGGGTGGAGGAATCATGAGCCAGAAAGATTATCTGGAAAACCGG
>JBKTKK010000234.1:0-3697 GCA_047242405.1 Lachnospiraceae bacterium
AGATCAGACTGTAAATTCGATTCGTCGTAACAACAGAGGTAATCAATACGCCTAAAACATAAATCGTGATGATATTAACCTCGGCAAATCCTAAATTATGAAAAAGTAAACCGATGCAGCTTGCAGCAACAAATATACCAATGCTTTTTAGAGTATCAGCAGTGGAAAATACGATGTTGCTTTTTTTCCTTACCCATTTCGCACGAAAGACAGAAGCATTAGAAACAGTATCCGGAATAATATGTACATCTAAATTCGGAGCATTTGCAATCAATCGTTCGGTTAGTGTTGGTTTGCTAAACAGACTTTTTTTCGTAGCCGAGCTCCTCCCAATGACAATTTTGGATACCTTGGATAAACGAGCGAATTCTGCTATTTGGAATGGAACGTCATCCCCGTAAACGGTTTCTATTTTTGCCCCCAGTTGCTGGGCCAGCTGTATGTTCGAATGCAGCCGTCTAACATTTTCTTTATCTAAGACAGTAAACGCTGGTGTTTCAACAAACAGTGCCGTAAAAGCACCGTGAAAGGCATTTGCCATTCTTGCAGCAGTGCGAATAATTTTTGCATTCGAAGGAGAGGAGGAAAGGCAGACCAGAATGTGTTCATCTGTATAATAGCTATTTTGACTTTTCAGTCGGGCATTTTCCGTCAATTTGTTCATACGGTCGGCGCAGCGACGCAGCGCGATTTCACGTAGTGCCGTCAGGTTTTCAACTGTAAAAAAATTCTCAACCGCTCTCTTTGCCTGCAATTCCTTATAAACCTTTCCTGCTTTTAGGCGATCGATCAATTCCTGCGGTTCAATATCTATTAGCTTGATCTGATCTGCATAATCAAATACCGAATCGGGAATTCGTTCCCGTACTAAAACCTCGGTAATAGAAGAAACCATGTCATTCAGGCTCTCAATATGTTGCACATTTACAGTAGTATAAACATCAATTCCTGCGTTCAAAAGCTCTTTTACATCCTGATATCGCTTTGCATGACGGCAACCATTTGCATTTGTATGGGCAAGTTCATCTACAAGAATGAGTTGCGGTTTTCTGTCAATGGCAGCATCAATATCAAATTCATGTAGAACAATGCCATTATATTTGATTTTTCGATTGGGAATACCTTCTAAACCATCCAGCAAAGCTGAGGTCTGTGGACGCGAGTGAGGCTCAACATAACCTACAACCACATCAATGCCACGCTGCTTTGCCACATGCGCGGCTTTTAGCATAGCGTAGGTTTTCCCAACCCCTGCAGCGTACCCAAAAAATATTTTTAGATGTCCCCTTCCTTTCCTTTCTTCATCTTTTTTTATTAACTTTAACAATTGATCCGGGTTCTGTCTAGTTTCCTCCATGTTATCACCTCTTAAGAAGTATTATAATCAAAAGCAAATAAATACAGAAATAAATTTTCTGGGATGACATAAAGATTGCATAAAGATTATAGCATAGATTTGCCTTGCTATCTATTAATCTGATACGAATAATAGCTGATTGCTTCCATCTATTTTCTTTTCATCCTAGCTTGTATTTAACCGCAAAAATCCAGGCATTCTTCCTGCCCGGATTTTTGCGGTAACATTTACTGGAGGATACCGTCCAGCATTAGATTTACTTTTAACACATTAACTGTCTTTTCCCCGAAAATACCTAGGAACCTACCATCTGTGCATTTTTCAATGATTTCATGAATGTCTTCTTCTGACTTACCGCTGGCATCTGCAATGCGTGGCACCTGATACTCTGCCGCTGCCGGAGAAATATGCGGATCAAGTCCACTACCTGAACAGGTGACAAGGTCAACGGGTATTGCCGTTTCATCCATTTCAGGATTGGCTGCCCTTAATTTTTTAACACGTTCCTCAATCAGCCGCTCATATTCATCGCTGGCCGGACTTAAGTTAGACGGTGCTGCATACAGCAGCGTTTTTCCATTTTCGTCCTTATAGGTGGATACATCTATGTTCATAATACGCCCCCACATGTGGGCGTCATCCGTATATTGCTGTCCAAGCAATTCACTACCATATTTCTTTCCGTCTACCTCAATGATACTGCCATTTGCTTGATTTGGAAAAATAAGTTGTGCCAATCCTGTTACCACGCCGGTGTAAATGACACCGCAAATCCCAGTAAAAAGCAGGAACATAATTACCGCTTTCGGTACTATACCTTTTCGTACTTTCATTTACAATCCCTCCTTACACTAGTCCAAAAAGCACTAAAATCATATCAATTAATTTAATAAAGATAAACGGTGCCACCAGTCCACCAAGCCCATAAACCAATAAGTTTCTTGATAGTAGTTTTTCGGCAGAAACTTCCCGGTATTTCACACCGCGTAATGCCAATGGAATCAAAGCAATAATAATCAACGCATTGTATATGATTGCGGAGAGTATGGCGCTCTGGGAAGAATGGAGTCCCATAATATTCAATGTGGAAAGTCCTGGATTAAGCCCATAAACAGCGCCGGAATTATGGCGAAATATTTTGCCAAATCATTTGCAATAGAAAATGTTGTTAGGCTGCCACGGGTCATCAATAACTGTTTTCCAATACGAACAATCTCAATCAACTTTGTTGGAGAAGAGTCTAAATCTACCATATTCCCAGCTTCTTTTGCTGCCTGTGTACCAGTGTTCATAGCGACCGCCACATCTGCCTGTGCAAGGGCTGGAGCGTCGTTGGTGCCATCACCGGTCATTGCAACAAGATGTCCCTTCCCTTGAAAATCACGAATCATCGCAAGTTTTCCCTCTGGTGTTGCTTCTGCAAGAAAGTCATCCACACCTGCTTCTGCTGCTATTGCTGCTGCAGTCATCGGATTGTCACCGGTAATCATAATGGTTTTAATTCCCATCTTTCGCATATCTGCAAACTTTTCCCGTACGCCCTGCTTAATAATATCTTTCAGGTAGATGACACCGAGAATCTTATTGTTTTTTGCAACGACCAAAGGGGTACCACCCTGCTTTGCAATATCTTGTACGATGCGGTCACACGCCTCTGAATAAAAACCTCCTGCATGGGTTACATACTGTTGCATTGCATCTGCAGCACCCTTTCGGATTTCATTCCCTTCAAAATCAACTCCGCTCATTCGTGTTGTTGCAGTAAAGGGAATAAACCTCATTCCTTTGTCCTGCAGGCTTCTGCCACGGATACCAAATTTCTCTTTTGCCAGCACAACAATGCTGCGGCCCTCTGGTGTTTCATCTGCCAGCGAAGCTAACTGAGACGCATCTGCAAGTTCCTCCTCGCTGACACCATCTACTGGGAGAAAGGCATGGGCCTGACGGTTTCCCAAAGTAATTGTACCTGTTTTATCTAGCATTAAAATGTCAACGTCTCCGGCGGCTTCAATGGCCCTTCCACTCATGGCAAGTACATTGGCCTGATTCAACCGGCTCATACCGGCAATACCTATGGCAGAAAGTAAGGCACCAATGGTTGTCGGTGCAAGACAGACCAACAATGCCACTAACATTGTAACGGATGTCGGATTTTCAATACCAGCCTGCTTTGCAGAAAAGGCCGAGTAGGTATACAAAGATACTGTGACGAAAAGAAAGATGATCGAGAGAGCGATTAAGAAGATCTGTAAGGCGATCTCATTTGGTGTCTTCTTTCGCGAAGCCCCCTCAACCATAGCAATCATTTTGTCAAGGAAGCTATCCCCCGCCTCATTGGCA
>JBKTKK010000235.1:0-3684 GCA_047242405.1 Lachnospiraceae bacterium
GTAAACATACTGCATCAGCTGGTGGTATGGAGCGGTCATATACATCTCCAGCGATGATAACGGCATCAACTTTTTCTTTTACTGCGATTTCACTAATTTTATCTAGTATATATGCTTGATCTTTAAGCATACTAAACTCATTAACAATTTTTCCGATATGTAGATCGGCTGTATGAATAAATCTCATGACTACCTCGATTCTATTTTCGCGATAATTGCGTGATGTTACAAGTTTATTTTAACACAAAGCAGGTTGATTTACAAACAAATGTTTGATGCCATTTTTAAATATAATTTATTCTTTTTTAAGAAGTATATTAGATATTTTGAATGGACGCTATTTCAAAATCGTGATAAAATAAAGAAAAGGATTATTGCTAATTGAAGGAATTCTTATTAGGAGGATAAAAGGTGACAAAAAGAGAATTTATCGCTGAACTGGAAGAGGCCTTAAAAGGTGAAGTGGCATCTGCAGTAATGCGTGAAAATATAAATTATTATGAAGGTTATATTCGAGAACAGATTGCAAATGGTAGAAGTGAACAAGAAGTTATGGAAGTTTTGGGGGATCCAAGACTGATTGCAAAAACCATCATTGAAACAAATGGTGGAGATGGAAGTTATGAAGCAGAAGCACAAACCAAAACGGAAGAGTCTGGCTATAAAAGAGCCTTTCATGTGAAATATTCCGATAAATGGTATAATAAAGTACTAGTTTTCGGGGGGATTGCTCTCGCAATATTTCTAGTATTCTCAATCTTGGTTGGTATTGTCAAACTTGTAGCATGGATTGCAGGTCCCTTATTAATCTTATTATTCTTGTATATTGTGCTATCAAAACTATTTCAAAATTTCAAACGGTAAAATTTTTTTAAAACATAAAGCATAAAATTAGACTTGGATGCCATACTAAGCTATGTAACTTGAAACTAATTATTCAGGAGGTATCCAAATGTCATCAAGAAATATGAATGAAGAACAAAATAATTCAAGAAATTCTTCTAAAAACACAAATGAACAAAATAGCTACAGAAATTCCCGTAATGCAAGCGAAGAAAATAGCAACGAAAATTCTTCTAAAAACACAAATGAACAAAATAGTTACAGAAATTCTTCTCGTAATGCGAACGGACAAAACAGCAACAAAAATTCTTCTAGAAACACAAACGAACAGAATAACTCCCAAAATTCGAACAGAAATAACTGCAGATAGTTGTCTGTTTTAAGCTAAAAGAATATTACGCCGAGTATTTATCATGTATAAATACTCGGCGTTTTTAATTCGTCATTATGGAATGGACAAATAAGAACATAATATAGCCTTATTGCATAACTTATATTGAGTGAGTAATCACTCTACCGAAAGGGAAAGTCAGGTGAAGACATGAGGTTAAATATCATTTCAGCAGACGAGTTGGACCCTTATATCGAAAGAGGAAATTGTATGTTAATTGATGTAAGAAGGCCATCCGAGTTTCGGATGGAGCATATTAAAGGTGCAATTAATTTCCCTTATTCAACATTTGAAGACTGGATGTATCAATTACCTAAGTATGTGCCAATCATTTTATATTGTGAACGTGGAGGTGCCAGCTTGGATTTATGCAAAAAATTATGTCGCGCTGGGTATGATGCAATCACTGTAAATGGTGGTATAATAGCCTATAGGGGAAAATATTTAATAACGTCGTAAAGTCTGCATTGACATAAGTTGTTGTGGGCTATACTATAATATATAATTGTG
This sequence comes from Lachnospiraceae bacterium, assembly GCA_047242405.1. Taxonomy (GTDB): domain Bacteria; phylum Bacillota; class Clostridia; order Lachnospirales; family Lachnospiraceae; genus Fimimorpha. Next base: position 1,745 of record JBKTKK010000235.1, read on the forward strand.
AAAATAAGGCAGATTTAGTTATATCAACTAGGTCTGCCAGATTAAAAGCATAAGGTAGAGAGAAGTTCTTATCGAACATATAAAGGAGATTTTAATGAAAACTTACGAATTGATTGCACCTTGCCATTTTGGTCTAGAGGCAGTGTTAAAAAGAGAAATTATTGATTTGGGATACGAGATTTCTAACGTAGAAGATGGCAGAGTAACATTCATTGGTGATATGGATGCAATCTGCAGAGCAAATATATTCCTACGTACTGCAGAGCGAATTTTATTAAAAGTAGCAAGCTTTGAAGCGGTTACTTTTGAAGAGCTTTTTGAAAAAACGAAAGCGATACCGTGGGACGAGTTCCTCCCAAAAGATGGAAAGTGTTGGGTGAAAAAGGCTTCTTCTATAAAAAGTAAACTTTTTTCTCCGTCTGATATTCAGTCCATTATGAAAAAGGCAATTGTAGAAAAAATGAAGCAAGTATATCATATGGAGGGAATGCCAGAAACAGGTCCATCCTATCCCCTTCGTGTATTTTTCTTTAAAGATGTGGCGACCATTTCAATAGATACAACAGGGGATTCCCTCCATAAAAGAGGTTATAGACAGTTAGCGGCTAAGGCACCCATAAGTGAAACATTGGCAGCTTCCTTGATAAAGTTAACGCCGTGGAATAAAGATAGAATCTTAGTAGATCCATTCTGTGGAAGTGGTACATTTCCGATCGAAGCGGCAATGATGGCAGCAAATATGGCACCGGGCATGAATCGTTCTTTCTTATCAGAAGATTGGAAAAATTTAATATCCAGAAAATATTGGTATGATGCTATTAATGAGGCAAATGACATTGTGGATGAAACGGTAAAGGTTGATATTCAAGGCTACGATATAGATCCAGAAATGGTGCGTATAGCAAGAGAAAACGCAAAGCTAGCTGGTGTGGATCATATGATCCATTTTCAGCAAAGACCTGTGCATGCATTGAGCCATCCGAAGAAATACGGCTTTATTATTACAAATCCACCATATGGAGAAAGAATTGAGGAAAAAGAAAATCTTCCAGCACTTTATCGCACATTAGGCGAGCGTTATGCTACATTAGATAGTTGGTCTGCATATTTAATTACTTCTTACGAAGATACAGAAAAGTATTTTGGTAAAAAAGCGGACAAGAATCGAAAAATATATAATGGAATGTTAAAAACATATTATTATCAGTTTTTAGGACCTAAGCCTCCCCGTAGAGAAAAATAAGGTGGTATAATTGAGACATAGACGTTTGTATATAGGGCTTATTATTTTTTTGTTAGTTTTAACAGGCATTAGCTTTACGCATGTTTATAGTGCAGAGGCGATAGAATTTGGGTATGAAGTAAATAGGATTCCAGATGAATGGAATCAGTTGTTAGCAAATCGTGTAAATAATCGTGAGATTTTTTTGGAAGTCAATGGGAAGGATATTCATATGGGGAAATATAAGCCCTTTATGAATGAGAATATGGAATTGATGATCCCACTAGAATCTGTCCCTTCAATATTTCGCTGTACAGCAGGTGTTTATGATAAAAACAATTTAGTAATAGAGAAAAATACAATATCAATTTCTGCCGATTTGGACTCTGACGTTGTTGAAATAGATGGTGTCACAGGGCAAATGGACAATTCGGTCATTGAATTAGGAGACCAATTTTATATTTCTTTAAATTTGCTCGTTGAAGGGCTTCAGTACAATAAACAATGGTTGCAAGCAGAAAATACAATGGTACTTACGAGTAAAAACCCAGATGCCGCAGCATTACCAGTCTCCTATGATTACAGAAAGACTGGAAGAAACCCTTTGATAAAAGACCAAGGACCTTTCGGTACTTGTTGGGCATTTGCTGCATTGACGGCATTAGAATCCTCGTTAATGCCAGAGGAAGCGTTTGACTTTTCAGAGGACAATATGACC
>JBKTKK010000236.1:0-3677 GCA_047242405.1 Lachnospiraceae bacterium
GCTTCGTATTCCAGTAACAATGCATAATGTTTCCGATGAAAAGGTGTTCCGACCGCATGCATGGGCTTCTTTTGGAACAGAAAATTCAGAGGCCGCTGATTTCAAAGCATGTGCAACTTATGGACCTTTGTACAAATAAAAAAGATAGATAAATCTTATAGCATAGCGAAAGGAAAAAGTTGTGTTAAAAAATATTAATCCATTGCTATCACCGGAGTTGTTAAAAATACTTTCCGAGATGGGACACAGTGATGAAATTGTAATTGCAGATGGGAATTTTCCAGCGGAAACAATGGGAAAGAGAGTTATCCGTGCGGATGGAATTTGCGCACCAGAAATGTTAGATGCTATTTTAAGCGTTATACCGCTGGATCAGTACGATGATAATAATTTTGTTTTAATGGAAGTCGTTCCAGGGGATTCAGTCGTTCCTATCATTTGGGATAGTTACGAAGAAATATTAAAGAAGTACGAGCGAGAGGCAAAAGTAACCCATATGGAAAGATTTGCTTATTACGAAAGGGCAAAGAAGGCATTTGCTGTAGTAGCAACGGGAGAAGCTGCACAATATGCGAATATAATTCTGAAAAAGGGTTGTGTTTTAAATTAAGTAGGTGATTTAGAAGATGGATGTCGTATAAAATATGACATCCATCTTTTCCTTTGGCATACAATGAAAATAATACTGGATAATGTTTGGATACTTTTCCAATCTCTTTTCACTTTTGAAATTTACTATGAAAAAGTGAAGTGATATGATATAATGAAAGTCGTATATTATCTGTAAGGGGAGATATTTTATGGCTCTGGCCATCAGTTGGTGCTAGGGGCACAGGATAATCCAGAACATTAGAAAGACAGAGGGAATTATAGTGGAGCATTTAATCGTACCAAAAGATTACCAACCAATGATGGACATTAGGGAAACGGAAATAGCAATTAAACTTGTAAAAGACTTTTTTGAAAGAGAGTTAGCAAAAAATTTAAAACTTACCCGTGTATCTGCACCTTTATTTGTAGAACCGAATTCCGGGTTGAATGATAACTTAAATGGTGTTGAAAGGCCCGTTTCGTTTGGCATTAAAGAGCAGGACGATCATCCAGTTGAAATCGTACATTCCTTAGCAAAGTGGAAACGTTATGCACTAAAACGCTATGGTTTTAAACATGGAGAAGGATTATATACGGATATGAATGCAATTCGTAGAGATGAAGATACGGATAATATTCACTCCTTATTTGTAGATCAGTGGGACTGGGAGAAAATCATTGACAAAAAAGAGAGAACAGTTGAAACGTTAAAGTGTGTTGTAAATCAAGTTTATATGACGTTAAAAGAAACGGAACGCATTGTTTATGAAAATTATCATGATATTAAACCGATTCTTCCAGATGAAATTTTTTTCATAACATCCCAAGCGTTAGAAGATAAATATCCCAATTGCAATGCGAAGGAAAGGGAATATCAGATAGCAAAAGAAAAGGGTGCCGTATTTATTATGCAAATTGGTGGTGTATTAGCCTCGGGTGAGAGACATGACGGACGTGCACCAGACTATGATGATTGGAAGTTAAACGGGGATATTATTATTTATTATCCAGTGATTGACATAGCCCTAGAGATTTCGTCGATGGGCATTCGAGTAGATGAAGATACATTAAAGGAACAGCTAGCCATTAGTGATTGTATGGAACGGGCAAAACTTCCATTTCAGAGTGCTTTATTAAAAGGGGAGCTGCCCTATTCAGTTGGTGGTGGAATCGGCCAATCTAGGATGTGTATGTTCTTTTTAAGAAAAGCACATATTGGTGAGGTGCAGGCCTCTATTTGGCCGGAAGCCATTGTTAAGGAAGCGGAAAAGCACCATATTGCATTATTGTAATTAGGTTAAAAGAAAATCATCTCCCTGAAAAAGGGAGATGATTTTTTTATGCTAATACATCAGCTTCAATGGTAAGCTGTATGACACTGCAAGGTGGTATCTTAAATTGTATTCCTTTATTTGTTACGTTAATATCGTGGTATTCTTCTTCCTTTACAACTTCTGGATTATCGAATGTATTTAAAGCATCCATTTTATTTGTTAAGATAGTTGCCTTAGCTGACCGTATATGGGTATCTTCAAAGATACTATCCACGGGATAGGACTCTGTTAAGGATAAGTTATTAATGGTCATCGTAATTGTTCCATCTTCTTGCATTGATACGGATTCTGTCATATTGGGAACCAAATTATTTTTAGAACCTATAACCTCGGTTTCTAAGTAAGAATCAATTAGTGTTGCACCTTGATGGTTTTTAAACATTTTAAATACGTAAAAAGTTGGCGTTTTGACCATACGATCACCTTCGGTTAACAATACAGACTGTAATACGTTTACCAGTTGGGCAATATTAGCCATTTTTACACGGTCGCAATGCTTATTAAAGATGTTTAAGTTGATACCTGCTACTAAGGCATCACGCATCGTATTTTGCTGGTATAGAAATCCAGGATTTGTTCCAGGTTCGACGTTATACCAGGTACCCCATTCATCAACAATTAAACCGATCCGCTTATTTGGATCATACTGATTCATAATTGCACTATGGCGATTAATTAATTCTTCCATCTTTAATGTCTTTTTTAGCGTTAAATACCAGGTTTCTGCATCAAAATCAGTAGCCGAACCTTTATCATTCCATTCAAAGGGGACGGTATAGTAATGAAGCGAAAGGCCATCCATAAAATGTCCTGCAATTTGCATTACTTTTTCTGTCCAGTTATAGTCGTCTACATTAGGTCCGCAAGCAATTTTATAAATCTTATGGTCGCTATTATAATTACGTACATAAGTCTGGTATCTTCGGTATTCATTGGCATAATACTCTGGAGTCATATTTCCACCACAGCCCCAGCTTTCATTACCAACCCCAAAGAAGTCAACCTTCCAAGGTTCTTCATGTCCATTTTTAGCCCTTAAATCGGCCATAGGGGAGATCCCATGAAATGTTAAGTATTCAACCCATTCGGACATTTCCTGAACCGTACCACTTCCAACGTTTCCATTTATGTAAGGCTTACATCCTAGTTGTTGGCATAGTTCCATAAATTCGTGTGTTCCAAAACTATTATCTTCCACAACGCCGCCCCAATGGGTATTTATCATTTTTTTTCGATTTTCTTTTGGTCCGATTCCATCCATCCAGTGGTATTCATCTGCAAAACAACCGCCTGGCCAGCGTAAAACGGGAATTTTCATTTCTTTTAAAGCCGTTATAACATCGTTACGAATACCATTTGTATTTGGGATTGATGAGTCCTCCCCAACAAATATTCCCTCATAAATACATCTTCCTAGATGCTCAGAAAAATGTCCGTATAATTCGGGATTAATTTTTCCGAGTTTGCGCGTGGGATTTACATAAAAACGTGCCATTTGCTACCTCCTATTATATAAGTAAAAACTTTAATTATGAAGTTAATAATTGATTTAAAAGTATGATACTATAGGAATTGCATAAAGTCAATGAAACATTTTAATATATATAGTAAAAAATATATATATTATTTTTGTATTGACTTTAATAATTGTTTATAGATATAATGAATATGAACAAGGAAAGAAATGGAGAAATGAAATGAAGCAGTACAAATCCCTAGAAGACGCAAGTTTATTATTTAAAGCGTTAAGTG
>JBKTKK010000237.1:0-3646 GCA_047242405.1 Lachnospiraceae bacterium
CTATGATTGGAGACGGGCTATCCCATGTCTCCTTTGGAGCATTATCCATTTCCCTCGCTATGAATATTGCACCTTTAAAACTCTCCATTCCAGTTGTTGTTATTGCTGCTTTTTTTCTACTACGATTAAGCTCTAATAGTAAAATCAAGGCAGATGCAGCCATTGCTCTAATATCTAGCAGTGCTTTGGCGATAGGTATTATTACAACCTCGTTAACAACCGGTATGAATACCGATGTTGGTAACTATATGTTTGGTAGTATCCTAGCCATTAGTAAAGATGACGTGGCCTTAAGTATTATACTTTCTATCGTTGTCCTATTCTTATTTATTTTTTGCTACAACAAAATATTTGCCGTTACATTTGATGAAAACTTTGCACGTGCAACTGGTTTAAAGGTAGGTGCCTACAATATGCTAATTGCCTTTTCTGCGGCCATTACAATTGTTTTAGGAATGCGTATGATGGGAGCAATGTTAATCTCTAGTTTGATTATTTTTCCTTGCTTAACTTCTATGCGTATCTTTAAAAGCTTCTATTCCGTTGTAATTAGTTCGGCCATCGTTTCTGTTATATGTTTTTTCGTCGGTATGTTCTTTTCTTATCAGTTTAGCACCCCTGCTGGTGCAAGCATTGTAATTGCTAACTTAGGAATGCTATTGTTATTTTCTATTATTGAAGCATTAAAAAATAACACTTGACATTGCATAATTCCTATGATATTTTGTATTAGTAGCTTAATACAGTATAACAATAATACAATCATACAAGGGAGGTTGATACTTTTGACATGGGATCTACAATCTGACCGCCCGATTTATACGCAACTACTCGAACGAATTCAGCTGAATATTGTTTCTGGCGTATATAATCCAGGTGAAAAACTTCCGTCCGTAAGAGAATTAGCGGCGGAGGCTAGCGTAAATCCAAATACGATGCAAAAAGCTTTTGCAGAGTTGGAACGTACCGGGCTTATTTATACACAAAGAACGGCCGGAAGATTTATAACAGGGGATGAGAAAATGATACAAGAATTGAGGAACGCTTTGGCTATACGTCAAATCAGGGAATTTATTGAAAAAATGCAGCTTCTCGGTTTTAAAAAAGAAGAGATTAAACTTTTGATTGAAGAAGCCGCTACAGAGGAATAAGTAAACGCGCAAAGAGCAGCGCAGAAATGAGGTAAAGTATGGAAGAGTTATTACAATGTAGTAACTTAACAAAAAGATTTGGAGCGTATAACGCCCTATCCAATGTGAACCTTACACTAAATAGGGGACGGATTATCGGTTTACTTGGGCCAAATGGAAGCGGGAAAACCACATTAATTAAATTAATGAACGGTTTATTAACACCTACATCCGGTGAAATACGAATTAGCGGTATGCCAATCGGTATTGAAACAAAAAAAATTGTTTCTTATTTACCAGACCGTACCTATTTAAACATGTCTTCAAGTGTAAGCGATATACTCGATTATTTTAGTGACTTTTATGAAGATTTTTCAAAACAGAAAGCGCTTGATATGCTCGCAAGCCTTGGAATCAATCCGTCGATGAAATTAAAGACTATGTCAAAGGGTACAAAAGAAAAAGTACAGCTTATTCTTGTAATGAGTAGAGAAGCGCAACTATATATATTAGACGAACCTATCGCTGGTGTAGATCCTGCTGCCAGAGATTATATTTTACGAACGATTATACAAAATTATAATGAGAATTCCTCCATTATAATCTCAACCCATCTTATTGCAGATATTGAACAAATTCTTGATGACGTTGTGTTTTTGCAAAAGGGAAATATTGTTATGACATCTTCCGTGGAAGATATTCGTTCCCAGAATGGGAAATCCATTGATGCTTTATTCAGGGAGGTATTCAGATGTTAGGAAAAGTATTCAAATATGATATGAAATCATCTTCAAAGTATTTCATTCCTTTATACCTTGGATTTCTGGCAGTTACTCTATTTTCCAAAGTACTATTAGAATTGCCCAACAAAGGCGGCTTTCTTGTTCGGTCTATTTTTGGATTATCAATTACCACATATATCGTCACGTTTATTGCTGTGGCTCTTATGACTCAAGTATTTATCATTATGCACTTTTATAAAACATTTATAACTGCAGAAGGCTATCTAACCTTTACTCTACCAGTAAAACCGGCAACCCACATTAATAGTAAAATATTATTAGGGGTTTTCTGGAGTGTCCTTAGTGCCATAGTGATTTTGTTATCCTTTGTCATTTTTGCCGCTGGCCATGGACTAAATTCCTTCTTTGTTGAAATTGGGTATATATGCGCAAAATTCCCTACGGACTTTATCGGTTTCATAATCGAAGGTGTACTTTTAGTTATCGTATCCGTCATCTCTCAACCATTATTGTTCTATGCTTCTATGTCAGTCGGTCAGCTCTTTTCGAAACATAAAGTACTCGGAGCAATAATTGCTTACTTTGGGATTTCCTTTATTACACAGTTAATTGCTGTTGTTGCAGTCTTTGTGTTAGGTCTTAGCACTTATACCATAACATCCTTCTATTTCAATGGAAGTGCTTTGGTGCACGGATATATGATATTCCTGATTGCCTTGCAAACACTTTTAACAGTCGGTTATTACTTCATAACATACTTCTTTATTAGTCGTAAATTAAATCTAGAATAATAATTTATTTCATATATATAAAAGTGCGGCCAATTATGGACCACACTTTTTTTATTATACTTGCCTTCCGGGGTTCTAAATCGTTCTATAGCATTAATTCATAATAATATTTTTGTGCCTAGATTTTCCCTTTCCCTATTCCATCCAAATTACTTTGACTTTTTCTCCGTTAATGCTTAGAATAGAACCATATGCCTAACACTTAAAAAGCATCGGGGGATTGAAACATGAATGAATTATTTGATCGGAAAGCATTACAGAAATTAATTATACCGCTAATTATTGAACAGGTATTGGCGGTTGCCGTCGGTATGTCCGACATCATAATGGTATCGATGGTTGGCCAATCTGCTATGTCTGGCGTGTCCTTAGTAGACATTATTGCAGTATTGCTCATACAAGTATTTTCTGCACTTGCAACAGGAGGGGCGGTTATATCCGCACAATACCTCGGTCAAAAGAACCTTAATCGGGCATGTATGGCCGCAAATCAGTTAATACTATCAATTGGTGTGCTTTCTACTTTTATCGCGGTATTGGCATTAATCGGAAATCCTTATATTCTATCCACCATCTATGGGCAAATAGAACCGGACGTGATGAAAAACGCCCGAATTTACTTTTATATAACCGCGCTCTCCTACCCATTTCTTGGAATCTATAATGGTGCAGCTGCATTATGCCGCTCTATGGGAAATTCGAAGGCATCCATGAATACATCTCTCATTATGAATGGACTTAACTTAGGAGGAAATGCCTTTTTGGTGTTTGGACTTAAGTTAGGGGTAGAAGGAGTTGCAATCCCTACATTAGTCTCCCGTATTATAGCTGCTACGGTAATGCTGATTATTATACACGACCAAAAGAATCCCATCCATATTAATGCAAAATTTCGACTCGGTTTTCAACCCAAAATTATTAAAGAAATTTTATGTATCGGTATACCAACTGGGTTAGATTCAAGTTTATTCCAAATCGGTAA
>JBKTKK010000238.1:0-3645 GCA_047242405.1 Lachnospiraceae bacterium
TATTCCGGCCATTCTACAATGTTGGTATCCGGGGGCACAGGGAGGAAAGGCCATTGCAAGAATATTGTTTGGAGAAGAAAATCCACAAGGAAAACTCCCCATTACCTTTTATAAAACAACAGAAGAATTGCCACCATTTACGGACTATCGTATGAAGGGACGGACTTACCGATATATGGAAAATGAGGCGTTATATCCTTTTGGGTATGGATTGTCATACACCAAATTCTCTTATGCGAATACAGTAGTGGACAAAACAGCAATTACGAAAGAAGGCGTAACGATAAAAACAATGGTAAAAAATAGTGGAGATTTTGCTGGTGTGGAAACTGTCCAAGTATACGTGAAAATTAAAAAAGATGGAGCACCCAATCACCAATTAAAAGGAATAAAGAAAGTTAATTTAAATGCTGGAGAAGAAAAGGAAATAACGATTCATTTACCCGTAGAAGCCTTTGCATTATATGATGAAGAGGGAGCGTTAAGGTTAAACAAAGGTGATGTGGTTGTATTTCTTGGAGGGCAGGGACCGGATACTAGAAGTATAAGTTTGACGGGATTAGAAACGACGCAATTATATTTATCAATAAAAGAGGATATTATATTGGAAAAATGATTCGCAGTAATATAAGTCTTAATAATATAATAGGTATTGAAACTAGGGAATCGATTACGGTTGTAATTCGATTCCCTAGTTATGTTATTATTTTCTAAAATCAGTAGGATTCATTCCGACTATTTTTAAAAAGTTTCTTCGGAATGAGCGGGCATTTGTGAAGCCTGTTTTTTCTGCTATCTCATCAATGGTATCATTCGTCTCGTGTAATAGTTTTTTTGCATGGGTGATGCGTACCAGGTTAATATAAGCTAATAGACCTTCGGAAGTAGCGTCTTTAAAGAGTCGCGATAAGTATTTAGGAGAAAGCCCTATGGCATCCGATATTGACGAAATATTCATGTCAGGATTTTTATAATGTTCTTCCACATAAGTTCTAATCTTTACTATAAAGTTATCATCCACCGATTTGGTACTAGTTGATTCGGCCGGTGGATCCCATTCTCCACATAATAGCTTAAGCACTTTCATAAATTCATTATATATTTGCTCTAATGTAGAACTAGCGGATAGTTGCTGTAAATGCGTTTCTAAACTTTTAGATGGTGATTTACCAGTAACCATTATATTATTTATCATATTACCATCAATTGTGTTTCGAAATGTTACCAATAATTCACTCATAATTGATAGGATATAATATTTTACCATAGAGAAAGGGTCACCCGTATCATGTAGCTCTTGAAATAGTTTTTCAACCAGTTCTTTCGCACGATCTAGGTTCTTTTTTGTCAAGCAAATATTTAGTTCTTTTCGATAATATTGTAAACGTTCGGCAAGAGAAAAATCGATACTTTCTAATGATTGAGTGGATAACACACCATATTGTTCCACAACATAACGGTATTCAAAAGCATCTAAAATTTCATTGTAGTTATCCGATGCGGTTTCAAAATTTTCAAATACGTTACCTACAGTTATAGAAAGATTAATTTTAAATTGGTCTCGGAAAAACTCGTAAACCTGCTTGAACTTTTCCATACAATCTTGGTTCCATACAGTTGAAGCTTCATTTGTATCGTCGAATGAAAAAATGTAAACGAGGAAAATTTCATCAATCACTTTTTCAAATGAGTAGGAAGTACCAAACATTTCATTCATTACATTTTCAATTGAAAAATCGATTAAATCAAAATGCATGACATTTCTATTGTCCTTATATGAGTCGAAATAAAAGGATGCAATGGCAAAGGCTTTATTATTTTGTTCCCATTCTAAGTATTCACCTACATCTGATTCGCTTAAGTGAAAAACACGCCCTTTTAATTTTGATAATAAGAATACTTCCTTCGCGTAGTTCGCCCGAGATTCTAAAGTAGTCTTCATTTTTCTATTTTCATCATTTAATGAATTATAATACTTTTCTATTAACTCAAATTCATTACGATTCATCTTTTTTAACTCAGAGGGAAGTATATCAACTAACTTGCCTATAGGTCGATAATTACGAATCTGTAAAATTATAATAGAGCTAAAACTAAATAGCATAGTGAGTAAAATTGTAAGTAGGGATACATTCCTTAGTTTAATTGCTTCTTTTAAGTAGATAGAGTTTGGAGTACAAACGACATAATACCACTTTGTCACAGCTGACTTTGCATAGGAGCAGACATATGTTTCATCATTTAATTTATAATTTGTAATATCATAATCAGACTTTATGTTAATAATTGGAGCATCATTTGGTTCCACATCTAGAACCGATCCAAACTGTTTTATTATTTTCCCATTACTATCTAGTATACAGATCGTACTATTATTATCTGGTACAAGGTCACTAATAAACGTGCATGGGATGGACGTAAAGACATTAAACTTATTTTTTTCTTGATAGATAAAAGGACTATCAACAGAAAAAATAATAGAGTCTTCCCCAAAATATTGGTAACTTAACTTAGGATCGATGATAAATTGATTCATCTTTGGGGTATTTATGAGGGAGGTCCATTCCTCATATGTAATTTCAGGTAAATAACTCTTACGTGATAAAATGGTGTTAAACGTATAATAAGTACTGTTGGCCATTTCTGGTGTAAGGATAAATTCACGATTTGGAAAGTATACCATAATATCTAAATTCTGATTTACTTGCTTATAATTTTTTAAGTACTGTTGACACGATTCTACTTTCGTTAAAAAATCCGATTGTGTCGTTGTATTTAAAGCGCTATTTGAAAAAGCCGGATTTAATATTATATAGTGTGAAATATTAAGGATTGATTGTAATTGACTATCAATATTATATCGCGTGCTATTTAAGGTAGCCTTGTTCGATTCATTTACTTTTTTTTCTAATAAATCCTTCGTATACAAGTAATTTATGATAATACATGCCATTGGTATTATTAATATAAAACAGCCTGAAATAATCCATTTTATTAGTATTTTGTTACTTGTTTGAAAGGGGTTGTGATGTGTACGTGTTGCATCTTTCATAAAATAATCTTTCTCCCACTCCTTGTTTTTAACACGCTACTCATTATAGCATCAGGTGTTATAAAAGGGCAAGGACAAAAGGTAGGATTATGGGACAAAAGGGATAAAAAAATAGTATTTGTCCTGTTTTTCCCTTTTTGTCTCTAGAAATATGTTGAAATGTAAGGTATTCTTGATAAAAATCAATACACGAAACACGGGAGGTATTTTATGAAAAGAAGTAAATTACTAAAAAGAGGAACCGCAGTATTGGCAGCAGGTGTGCTTGCAGCTACTTCGATGGTAGGATGTGGAGCTAAGACAAGTGGTTCAGATGTAAGTACAACAGGTTCCAATACTGGGGAAACAAATAAGTCTGGCGAAGTTACATATCCAATGGGCGGTGTAACTTTAACATATGGAATGACAACAGCCAGTGCTTGGAAAGATCGCTATAATTCATTCGCAGAGCTACCATTAGGCAAAGAGTTACAAAAGCAAACTGGTGTTAACATGGATATGGTTCATGTGGAAGATAAAAACGCGATGAACTTATTAATTGCATCCGGAGAGTTACCTGATATTATTGGATTTAACTGGCAATTACATTATAC
>JBKTKK010000239.1:0-3610 GCA_047242405.1 Lachnospiraceae bacterium
GTATAATATTGGCGCAAACGTTAGGAATAGTCTCATTGCCAGTGGATGTATTATCAATGGAGATGTTGAAAACAGTATAATCTTTAAAAAGGCCTATATTGGTAACAACTGTGTGATCAAAAACTCCATTATTTTAAATGATGTTTATATTGGCGATAATACCGTAATTGAAAATTGTATTGTTGAAAGTCGAGATACGATTCGTGCCAATACGAAGCATATTGGGGAGCCTGGCGAAATCAAGATTATTATTGAAAAGAACGAGCGGTACGTGCTTTAAATTTGTGTATTCATTCAGAAAAATTCTGAACTATACATATGCCAGTTGTTATAGTCTGGCTTAACTATCTGGCGGACATGAAGACAAACTATACATAAGGAGGTTCACTCATGCAGATTACCGATGTAAGAGTAAGAAAAGTTTCCAAAGAAGGAAAAATGAAAGCAATTATTTCAATCACCATTGATAATGAATTTGTTATTCATGATATTAAAGTGATTGAGGGAGAGAAAGGGGTATTTATAGCAATGCCTAGCCGAAAGGCTGCGGATGGTGAATATCGTGATATTGCCCATCCAATAAATTCTGAAACAAGGGAAATGATTCAGAAAATTATACTGGAAAGGTATGAAGCTGCTGCATTAGATAGTGAAGAAAATGTAGCTGTTATAGCAGATTAAGAATAAAAAACCATCCCATAAAACATTTTTATGGGATGGTTTTTTGATTTTCGACACAAATATCAATCGTTACATTTGATCATACCATTCAAATTTGATTCTCATGTGCATTATGTAGGTATAAATAAACATAAATACAAATTAAGTATTAAAACTGAACAAGAGTAGCAAAAGTAATTATTTACAAAACCTTTTAATGTGATAATATTAATATCGAATTAAGGTGATATATTGGATAAAACATACAAATGCAAAACGGGGGGAGTGTAGTGTAGTTTATTCACGTGAGATTGTTTATAGGTTGGAGAAGACAAATTTGAAGGGAGATATAAAAATGCATTTAAAAAGACGAAAAACCCGGTCTAAGACAAAAAAATGTCTTGCCCTATTATTAGCAGCTACATTAATAATAGGTAATGTTGAAACTGTAGGTGCCTTGCCAATGGATGAAGAAACGTATGCGTCCATGGAGAGTGAGAGTGAGGTGGATACAACAGAATTAGAAACAATGAATACCAAATCGGTACAAAGCTCGTATTTATTTGGAACAAAGCAAGAAAATGGAGTAACAAAAGAAACGTTATTCAATACAGAAAGAGGGTATGGTTTTAATGATGTAACCTTCCCGACGGAAGCAAAAGGGTGGGATAATATTTATTATCCAAGAGAGAAAGTAATTACACCAGCAAGTGCTTCTTATATTACAGATGGAGAAAATTATATCGGTGTTAGAAGTAAGGTATGGACGGAAACTGACAATAATGATGTTGGTCAGGCATCTTTTACATATGAAGAGACGTCTACTTTTGATATTGTGCTCGATTCCGCCGATTATGAGGTTAATGTGGATTTGGTAAATCCTACGGGTGAAGCAATTCATGCATACATAGAGGCAGAGGATATTACAAAGGTAACGGATATTACAATTGAACCGGGTGAGACAAAAACGGTAACGTTTACTGCTTGTCTCGTTGACGGTACTTTAAATTTGAAGTTTCTAGCCTCCAGTTCAGCTACTTCTTATGAGGCCGCAGTGGAACAGACCGTCTATGTTAGTAGTCTGAACTTTTCGAAGGTTACAAAAGAAGCTGGAGCAAAACCAACAATTTATATTGCATCAGATTCTACGGTACAATATTATGATAAGGGATATTACCCGCAAGAAGGTTGGGGCCAAGAATTATATAACTTTTTTGGTGAGCTTTTAGACGAAAGAGCAAGTGAAACGAGCAACTATGGACAAGCTAGAACTTACGAAACGAGTAATGTAATCATTGAAAACCGTGCAATTGGTGGTAGAAGTTCTCGTTCCTTTATTGAAGAGGGGAAGTTAGATGATTTACTGGAGGATGTAAGACCAGGTGATTATGTTTTAGTCCAGTGGGGACATAATGACTCTACGACTACGAGAGCAAATCGTTATACATCCGTAGAGGATTTCGACGATTATATTCAATATTATGTAGATGGTGTAAAGCAAAGAGGCGGCACTTGTGTGTTAGTTACTCCAGTTGCTAGAAATAGTTATAGTACAAATGCAGATGGAACCCTTCAGACATTTAAGAGTGATTTTGAAGGATATCGACAAGTGATGTTACGACTTTCGAAAGAACAAGATATTCCTTTGGTCGATCTTACAACTGCTTCCATTGAAGTTTGTAATAGCTTTGGTATTGAAGGTGCGAAATCTCTGTTTTTATGGGTAGAAGCAGGCGACTATGATGGACAATACGCAGGGGGGGTAAAGGACAATACCCATCTTCAATTTTATGGTGCTTATAAATTTGCACAGTGTGTGGCAAAAGAAATTCAGGCGAATTCTAATGAGCAAATGTCAGATTTAAAATCATTAGTATCGGTAACCATTCCCGAAAATGTACCTACCATGCCTACTGGTTTAAGTGAAGTAACAGTTGGTGCATCAAGCGTCACAATTAAGTGGGATAAATCAGAAGATGCCGAACTCTATTATATTTACCGTGCAGAATTAGAAGATGGAATGCGTGTAGATGAGATAGATTTTTCAAGTGCCGATAAGTATTCGGTAAGTTCCAATAATAAGTACACGGATTCTGGCTGTGTAGGAGGAAAAACTTATGTCTATGCAGTTGCAGGGTTTAATGAAAAAGGATTAAGTGAAATTTCGGATAAGTTAGTTGTTACTACGAAATCTTCTGCTTATAAATTTGATTTTGGTATTTCATCGGACCCCAATGTAATGGAAGGTTGGACAGAAATTACAGAAAAGACAATGTATAGTGAAACCCTTGGCTATGGTTGGATCGTTTCCCCAAACAATGGACGTAATCGTAAAAATAATGGAAATCCGGATTCCTCTCCTTTGGCAGATGATTTTTGCTTAGGAGATGGAGAGTTTGCAGTTGATGTACCAAATGGTGATTATGAAGTTAAATTATATGCGGCTGATTTGCTTCCAGGGACAAGTACAATAAAACCATCTTATACGGCCGAAGGTAAATCCGTTGGATCTATTTCTACAAAACAGGCCCTTGGTAGTGTAACTGGGACAGCTAGAGTTGTGGATGGACAGTTAAATGTTGTCGTGGGAGGACAGCAAAAATATATTAATGGTATGGAATTAACACCATTGTTATACGCACCGAGTGAGTTGTCTTATTCGGAAATGAATTTTACAGATACCCAGGCAACCTTTTTAATTAACTTCACCGGTATCAAGGAAGCCGTAAAATATAATATCTATCAAAAAGCAACTTCAGATCAGGGATTCCGTGTAATTAAAACAATTTTAGCGGAAGACGTAGATACATTAGATTCCAGATCGATGGCTGCGACGTTAGGAGAAACTT
This sequence comes from Lachnospiraceae bacterium, assembly GCA_047242405.1. Taxonomy (GTDB): domain Bacteria; phylum Bacillota; class Clostridia; order Lachnospirales; family Lachnospiraceae; genus Fimimorpha. The sequence goes on from JBKTKK010000239.1 coordinate 3,510, forward strand.
ATCAGTATTATGTTACAGCGCTTATTGCGGATGGAACAGAAAGTGCGCCAAGTAATATTATTACAATAGACATGATTGATACGAATACGCCAGCCCCTGCT
>JBKTKK010000240.1:0-3609 GCA_047242405.1 Lachnospiraceae bacterium
TGATGATTACCACGCCTCTAGAGTTATACCTGGATTTGCTCCTGACAGCAAACATCAAATGCTGCTACAATTAAAGGAACAAGCAGAATTAGTTATCGTTATTAGCGCCGGAGATATTGAAAAAAACAAAATACGTGGCGATTTAGGTATTACCTATGAACAAGATGTCATCCGTCTAATCAAGTCCTTTGAGGAAATTGGCTTATATGTGGGAAGTGTAACAATCACTCGTTACAATGGGGAACATGGTGCAGACTTGTTTAAGAAAAAATTAGAAGAACGGGGAGTGCGCGTCTATACCCACTATGTTATTGAAGGATATCCAAATGATATTCAAACAATTATTAGTGACAATGGATATGGTAAAAATGAATATATTGAAACAACTCGACCACTTGTAATAATTACAGCTCCAGGACCAGGAAGTGGTAAGATGGCAACTTGTTTATCACAGTTGTACCACGAACACAAAAGAGGAATTAATGCAGGTTATGCAAAATTTGAAACCTTTCCTATATGGAACCTACCACTGAAACATCCAGTGAATTTAGCCTATGAAGCTGCTACTGCTGATTTAAATGATATTAATATGATTGACCCCTTCCATTTGGAAGCCTATGATAAAAAGTCAGTAAACTACAACCGTGATATCGAAATATTCCCTGTACTACAAGCGATTTTCAAACGTATCTATGGTTTTACTCCTTATGCTTCACCGACCGATATGGGTGTAAATATGGCAGGATACTGCATTTGTGATGATGAGGCATGTAAGGAAGCATCCCGCCAAGAAATAATTCGAAGATTTTTCACTGAAAAAAATGCTCTGGCAAAAGGGGAAGATGTAGAGGCAGCCGTTTATAAAATCGAATTGATTATGAAACAAGCCGAAATAAAGGATGTGGATCGATTGGTTGTGACCGCTGCAAGAGATTATGGAAAAACAAAGGAAGAACCTGTTGCCGTTTTAGAATTGGCAAATGGAGAAATCGTGACTGGAAAAACAAGTGCCTTATTAGGATGCTCTGCAGCTGTACTATTAAATGCATTAAAACGACTGGCCGCGGTTAACCATGAAGTCGATCTTATCTCACCACAGGCAATCGAACCAATACAAAAATTAAAGACTGAATATTTAGGAAGCAAGAACCCACGCCTTCATACCGATGAAGTGCTCATCGCTTTATCCATTAGTGCTGCTAATTCTGCTGATGCCGCAAGAGCCTAAATCAGTTACCAAAATTGGCAGGCTGCCAGGCTCATTGACAGTTTTACTTATATGGATCTACAACATTAAAGTAAAAATAAATAACTTGATGTGTCCTTACTGCGGTTTAAACTCATTCATAGGTACGAAAGTGCTTCGGCAGCATTTGCTGCTGGCTTTGTACGTTCCTTTATGGCAATGGTCTCGAAAAAAACTTGCCACAAATCTTCGTATCCATCTTCTTCTACATCGGACTCTAGTTGGTTTAACCACGTGTCATTTTCTGCGTGATATAAGTACCATTCGCTATTCTTGCCGTGAATAGCAGCTAATTTTCTTTCTTCATCAAAAATAATCCAGTTTTCCATTGGTAAACGGTCAGCAAAGTGGGGGGCAATTATTGAAATTACGTTATGCTTTGGTTTGAATTTTGCCAAAAGTATATGGTCTTTTCTTTCCTGAAAGCGTGTAAAACCAGTATATAGGTGACTCTCATTTCCAACCGCTCTCGCATAGGAAAAGGCTTTCATAATTGCTTCATCATATAAGCATTCCATTGTCTTTCTTCCATACTTAAATGCTGAAATCAGAAAACGGTACATAACATCTGCCTTATCTGCACTACAATTTAAATATGTTTTAAATAAACATTCATATGCGTCATTACCGATTTTCTTTTTGACCGAACGAATTACTTTTTCAGCCTTATCCCAATCCGTTGCAACCTCAATATATTCACAGAAAAATTCATAGTTATACGCACCTAATATTTGCAATTGAACATCTTCGCCCTTTAATTTCCATTCCCAAGCGTCATATATACCGCTTAAAATATTTTCAAAATCATCCTTACATACAAAAACTTTCATATTTACCTTCCTTTTTTATAATTGACCGGTAGCTGCCGTTATCGTATCTTCTATAGTAGGAGGAATCGTTATATTCATATCATCAAACAAGGATAGTTGACGGAAACTTGATTGATGTTCAATTTCCCAATTTTTCTGATGCTCTACGCTAATTAATTGATTAGTGATAAAATTTTCTTCTATCTTTGTTTTGTATAGCATCTGACCATTACAGGTAATAAAGTATTGTGCCCGCTTTAAAACCACCCCCATTTTCTTTATGGCTGCAAAGTCTAACTTACAATTTCTTCTAGCACGGACAATTCTTTGCGCAGATCTCACCCCTATTCCAGGTACACGTAATAGTAGCCCATAATCAGCTCTATTAATTTCAACTGGAAATATTTCTAAATGTCTCAATGCCCAATCACATTTCGGGTCTAATAAGACATTAAAATTAGGCCTTTCTTCATTCAATAACTCATTGGCCTCAAATCCATAAAAACGAAGAAGCCAGTCTGCCTGATACAAACGATGCTCCCGAAGAAGAGGCGGACCATCTGGTAATGCAGGCAACAAACTATCCTGTACCGTTGGGATATAGGCCGAATAGAAAACACGTTTTAAGTCATAGTTCTGATATAATGCCTCTGCCACTGCCATAATTTGATAATCGGTTTCTGGTGTTGCACCAATAATCATTTGGGTGCTTTGTCCAGCTGGAACAAATTTTGGTGACTTTATGGACAATTCATTCTTGTTTGCGACAATTCCTTGTATTTGACGTATCGGTTTTAATATCGTACTTCTAGTTTTTTGAGGTGTTATTTTTTTCATACTCTCAGAAGTTGGTAATTCCAAATTTACGCTCATACGATCCGCTAAAAAGCCAATTTTCTCAATTGTTTCTGGGCTAGCTCCTGGAATTCCCTTGACATGGATATAACCATTAAAGTGATAGCGATTGCGCAATTTAAATAATGCTTCATAAATAAGTTCCATTGTATACGTAGGATTTTTTATTACACCAGAGCTCAAAAATAATCCTTCAATATAATTTCGCCGATAGAATTCCATCGTAAGCATGCAAATTTCATCGGGGGTAAAAGTAGCACGTTCTACATCATTGGACGCTCTATTGACACAATATTTGCAATCATAAATACATTCATTACTAAAAAGAATTTTCAAAAGCGAGATGCAACGTCCATCCGCTGCAAAACTATGGCAAATTCCTGCTGCAGCTGAATTTCCTAAAGTACCTGCCATTCCTTTTCTGTTAACACCGCTGGATGTACAGGCAACATCGTATTTTGCTGCATCGGTTAAAATCTTTAATTTTTCTGCAATTGATAAGTCATTTTGAAGTAACATGTCGCCCTCCATCGAATATATGTTCTATTTAAATATAGCATGAAAAAATGAAAAAAGCAAGCATATACGAACGTATATTTGCTTGCCTTTTCCCCTTATTCACTTGTACCGATCGTCTACATATTTTTTCGCCCATGAACATTACAAATAACATTCCACGTATCCCCGTCTCTTTCTATG
>JBKTKK010000241.1:0-3595 GCA_047242405.1 Lachnospiraceae bacterium
GTAACAAATGTTACCGATGATTCTACAACAATTAGCTGGGATCCTGTAGAGGGAGCTCTTTTATACCAAGTGTATTGGTCAGATCGAAATCGCACGGATTTAGAAGGTACCGATGGTTTTGCGCTCATCGATGAAACAAAGGATACCACTTATACCTACAAAAAATCTACCCATGTGGATCGCTATTTTAAAGTAGTGGCAGTTAATGCAGGTGGCTCCTCAAAACCTTCCGATGTAGTTGTGGCAAATGCAGTGGCTGAATTAAATGCACAAGCAGAATATTTGGATCGCGGTCTTGTTGCCATGATGACAGAGGATGGGGTATATGTAGGATTTCGATTACGTGCTGATGAGTATGCAAATAATACATCCTTTGAGATTTACAGAGATGGAAAATTAGTTACAACTATAGCAAGTACAGAAAATACGAACTATTTGGATACAGAAGGTACGCTTGATTCTGTTTATACCGTAAAGGCGATTACAAATGGCGTGCGTTATAAAGCTTGTAATCCGGTTCATGTTTTGGCAGATCAATATTTAGATGTTAAAATGGATATACCCGATCCAATATATGATAGTAAATTAACTGAAACATATGAATATTCAATCAACGATACTAGCCTAGGGGATGCAGATGGTGATGGTGAATATGAATTATATGTAAAATGGGATCCAAGTAATTCAAAAGACAATTCAAAGTCTGGATTTACTGGTCCTACAATCATTGACTGTTATAAGTTGGATGGTACCCGTTTATTCCGTATTAATTTAGGTATAAACATCCGCTCTGGTGCCCATTATACACAATTTCAAGTGTTTGATTTTGATGGAGATGGGAAGGCTGAATTAATCTGTAAAACAGCCGATGGAACCGTAGACGGGAAGGGAAATGTCATCGGTGATACGAGTGCAGACTATAGAAATGACAGTGGATACGTTTTAGACGGACCAGAATACTTAACCCTATTTGACGGGCTTACCGGGGAAGAATTGGATACGATTGACTATAATCCAGCCAGAGGAAATGTGGGCGACTGGGGAGATAAATATGGAAATCGTGTCGACCGTTTCTTAGCCGGCGTTGCTTACTTAGATGGCGAACATCCAAGTGCTATCTTCGCTAGAGGATATTATACACGTGCAGTTGTATGCGCCTATGATGTAGTGGATAAGAAGTTAACGGAACGTTGGGTTATCGATTCCAACGATGAAGCAAACAAGAGCTTATATGGACAAGGTGCACATTCGTTAACGGTGTCTGATGTGGATAACGATGGTTGCCAGGAAGTCGTATATGGTTCCGCTACAATTGATAATGATGGAACTTTAATGTATTCCTTAAGTGATGCAGGATCAGGCTATGGAGGCCATGGAGATGCACAGAGAGTTGGAGATTTCAACTTGAAAAATCCAGGTATGGAAATATTTATGGTACATGAAAATAAGCCGTCGAATGCAGGGATTGAAATGCATAATGGTATTGATGGAAACTACCTATTTGCCTTCCCAACTACAGTTGACACCGGGCGTGGAGCTACCGGAGATATCGACCCGAGATACGAGGGAGTAGAATCGTGGGCAATTAAAACGGCACGTTGGGATACAAGCGATGGTATAATTGTATCACAAGATGGAGAGGTCATCAGTAATATAATTCCAGCTGCTAACTTTACCATTTATTGGGATGGAGATTTAGGAAAAGAGATTGTAGATCATACTTTCTTAGATAATGGAACGGATTATTATCCCGTTTCTGTCAATATCACAAAATGGAATTGGGAAACCCAAGAGGAAGATGTGTTATTAGAAAGTGCTGAAGTATACTCCAACAATGGAACAAAAGGAAATCCATCGTTCCAAGCAGATATTTTCGGAGATTGGAGAGAAGAAGTTGCTTGGAGATTAACAGATAATAGTGCAATACGAATTTATTCTACCGTTGATATGAGTGATTATCGCTTATATACATTTATGCATGATACACAGTATCGTGCACAAGTTGCATGTGAGGGGACCGCTTATAATCAACCACCAACACAGAGTTTCTATGTCGGCTTTGACGAAGATCTTATTGAGGTTCCAGTTCCTAACTTAAACATGGTAAATTCTGCTGGAAAAGACGAGCCAGAGACAACGCCACCAACAGAACCTGAAGTGCCATCAACAGAAGAAACGGCAGAAGAAACTACAGAAGCAACAACTGAGACAAATCCAGGAGAATCTTCTACGGATGAATCCACTACTGTGGAGTCTACACAAGATGTAGTTGAATCTTCTGAAGAAGAAAGCATGCAAGAATCCGAGGAACCATCTAGTTCCGTCGACAGTAGCGAAAATACGAATACACCTCCAACCGGTGACCATGCACCAATTCAGTTAATCTTCACCATCATGGTCTTAGCTTTGATAAGTGTAAGCTCTATGATGTTGATGAGGAGAAAAACAAAAAATTAAGGTATGAAAGCTAGGGAACATCGTATATGTTCCCTAGCTTTTGGAAGGAGACGAACGTGAAAAAAATATTAAGCAGAGGGGCTGCTTTATCGTTGGCTACAATATTGGTCGCAACAGGTATACCGTACACGCCAACGGTAGCAATGGCAGAAGGGGAGAGTTGGGAGAATTCCCTTTCTACTTCGATCACTTCAGTAATAAACAAGGTAAATCAAGCACCAGAATTACAGGGGCAATTGGAGCAGTTACAAAGTGATATAGAGAATTTACAAGTTGATATAACGGTTACGGGGCTTTCTGTAAAGGATGTAACAGATGACTCGGTAACAATACAATGGGATGCTTGTGAAGGGGTAACTGGTTATAACATATATTGGGCAGATAAAGATACAACAGGGATGGTCTATAAGAAAGTAGATACGGTTAACAAGGATCAACTCACTTATACATTTCAGAAGTCGACCCATGTAAATCACTATTTTAAGGTAGCACCTGTATTTGAAAGCGGAGAGGCTTCTTTATCCGAAGCAGTAAAATCCAATACAGAGAATCAATTTCAAGTTCAATTAGAAACGCTAGACCGCGGTCTAGTGGCCATGGTAAGTGACGGAAGTATATTTTTAAGCTGGCGCCTTATGGCAGATGAAGTAACTGGTTATGGGGATGACGGTTTGACCGGTGTCAATTTTAATGTATACCGAAATGGAGAAAAGATTGCAACGGTTAAGGATAGTACAAATTACCTTGATACAGAGGGTACGGCTGCTGATACCTATTATGTTGAAGCAATCGATGCATTTGGAACACCTCTAAATCAAAGTGAAGATGTCATCATTTGGCAGGCTGGAAACTATATTGATATTCCTCTGCAAGTTCCAAGTGCTGGTACCATAGACCGGGAAATTACGCTCGAAAATTATAGTGCAACCTATACGTATACGGCAAACGATGTAAGTGTGGGAGATGTGGATGGAGACGGTGCTTATGAGTACTTTGTAAAATGGGATCCAAGCAATTCGAAAGATGTCTCCCAAAAGGGATTTACCGGACATTGTTACATAGATTGCTATAAGTTAGATGGAACGTTGTTATATCGCATTGATTTGGGTGATAACATACGAGCTGGAGCGCATTACAC
>JBKTKK010000242.1:0-3578 GCA_047242405.1 Lachnospiraceae bacterium
ATGGCAGGGTATGCATTAGCAAAATACAAATTTAAAGGCAACAAACTTTTATTTAATGTTGTTATGGTATCAAGAATGGTTCCATTCTTCACAACACTAATTCCACTTTTCTTTATTATGAGTAGAATGGGACTAACCAATACCTATTCTGGGATTATAATTCCTTCTATTGCTAGTACAACTTCCGTGTTTATGATGCGTCAATATGCAGGACAGTTTCCAACCTCACTGATGGAGGCTGCACGTATCGATGGAGCAGGCGAATGGTTAATTTTTAGGAAAATTGCAGTTCCAATTTTAACTCCTACGATTGTTACTACTGGCTTGCTTGTATTTATGGGAAGCTGGAACCAGTACTTATATCCATTGGTAATGTTAACAAAACGTGATATGTACACAGTACCTCTAGTTATTAAAAATATTACGGTTTCTAGTACCGGTGATCCAATTAACTATGGTGGTATTATGTTTGTTCTTGCAACTTCGGTTATTCCTATGGTTCTTATTTACATTGTAGGACAGGCAAAATTCAAAGCTACAGATTTAGATGCAGCAAATAAATAACATAGTGTAAAGTTGAGGTAGATTAATGAAAGAGATGGAAATACAGTGGGCAAATCAAAAGCTTGCCAAATTAGAAGAAAAGGTTAAAGCAGAGTTAGGTAGACTCGGAAATGCAATTCCTTATATGCCTCACGATGGGAAATACGTAGATGTAGCCTCCGAACGTGGCATCGATTGGTGGACAAATGGATTCTGGGGTGGTCTCCTTTGGCAATTGTACGGAGCTACCAAGGAAGAGGTATACAAAGAAGCAGGAATTGCACAAGAAAAAAGACTAGATGAGGCTTTGTATAGATTCAGAGATATTCATCATGATGTAGGGTTTATGTGGCTTCACACAGCAGTTGCTCATTACAAGGCTACAGGGGATGAACAAGCCTATCATACCGGATTACATGCTGCTACACTTTTGGCGGGACGTTTTAATACGACTGGAAACTATTTGGTTGCTTGGAATGATAATAAACCAGGGTGGATTATTATTGATAGTATGATGAATATTCCGTTACTTTTTTGGGCATCGGAACAAACAAAAGATCCAAGATTTAAAACAATAGCAAAAAAACATGCAGATACAGTAGCAAAATACTTAGTTCGGGAAGATGGTTCCGTGGGTCATATTGCAAGCTTTAACGCTGAAAGCGGTGAATTTATAGAGCAGATAGGTGGCCAAGGATATAGTGCAACGTCTGCTTGGAGTAGAGGAAACTCTTGGGCAGTGTATGGCTTTGCCCTTAGCTACAAATATACAAGAAATTCTTATTATCTGATGATAGCAAAACGTGTTGCGAACTATTTTATAGCCTCAATAAGTAGGACTGGATTTATACCACATGTTGATTTTCAGGCGCCTGCAGAACCAGTAATTTTTGACACAAGTGCAGGATTATGCGCAGCCTGCGGAATGTTGGAAATAGCAAAATGGGTTTCAAAAGAAGAAAAACAATTTTACGAAACAGCAGCGATAAATATTTTAAAGGCAACGGAAGCAAAATATGCAAATTGGAATATCGAGGAAGATGGGATCATTGGTGGTGCGACAGAAGCCTATCATCGTCCTTCCACTTATGAAGTTCCATTAATTTATTCGGATTACTTTTTCACGGAAGGTTTACTAAGAATTCTTGGAAAGGATTTTCCAATCTGGTAGGGGCGAGATATGAAATTTAATAATTTAAACTTAGAAACAAAAGAAGATTATTTGAATCTTTTTCATAAAATAAATGATCCACTAAAAAAATATTATATTGATAGCTTTGCAAGAATTGATTACGCAACAAATGGTGTAGGGTATGGAAATCACATAGCGGGAGTAGAAGGGTTTTCTAGAGTGCTTTGGGGAGCTGGTCCTGCTATTGACAAAATGGATGCAGAATGGTTAAATCTTATTAAGACTGGAATCTGTAATGGAACAAATCCCAGTCACACAGATTACTGGGGAGACTTGGGAGATTTTGATCAAAGGATGGTTGAAATGCCTGCAATTGCATTTGCCCTGTATCATAAAAAACAGTTTTTGTGGAAATTATTGTCAGATAGTGAACGAGGCAATGTGATACAATGGCTAAGTCAGATTTTAGAGCATAAATGTGCCGATGGTAATTGGCAGTTCTTTAAGGTAATAGTAGGTAAAATAATTGCTAAGCTAGGTTACGCAGTAAATCAAATTGCCATTGATGAAGCCTTAGGGAAAATAAATGCTTGCTATATTAGCAATGGATGGTATCAAGATAGTACAAGGGGGAGACAGGACTATTATAATCCATTTGCCTTCCATTATTATGGTTTGTTATACAGTATGCTAGAACCAGATGATCCGAATAGTGAAATATTTAAGGAACGGGCCAAAAAACACGCACAGGATTTTATTTATTTTTTTGATGAAGAAGGATCAAACATTCCTTTTGGGAGAAGTTTAATATATCGCCATGCAGCAGCAGCTTTTTGGGCTGCACTCCTATATGCCGGCGTATACCCATTTGAAGTAAGTGAACTGAAGGGCCTTTTAAATCGTAACCTTAGATGGTGGATGGAACAGGATATCTTTGATGAAAATGGAGTACTTTCAATCGGGTACACGTATTCACAGCTGTTAATCTCCGAGCCGTATAATAGCAGTCTATCCGCATATTGGTCAAATAAAGTATTTTTAATTTTAGCCCTAAATGATAAGGACGAATTTTGGGATATAAAAGAAAAAGGTATGCGAGAGCTTGAAGCGCATCATTTGATAAAGGAAGCTAATCTGAGTGTCGTTCATGATCATGGTCATGCTTATTTTTTAAATGCTGGGCAACCAGGACCAAATTATCATACGTTAACAAATGAAAAATACCTTAAGTTTGCATATTCCAGTCAATTTGGTTTTTCTATACCACGCGGTGGCTGTCTAAAAGAAGAAGCTGCTATGGACTCCATGATTGGCGTACAGTTTAGTGATGTAAAAATTATTGTTAGTAAGCAAAGAAAAACGGTAGAAGAAGTTGGACCATTTATGGTACGTAATCAAGTAGAAGAAGTAAAGTTATCTAAAAATTACGTAGCATCGACTTGGAGAATTGGAAATAGATTAAGGATTCGAACTTATCTCACAGACATGAATGGTTGGCAGATTCGTATACATAAAATTAAGACCGACGAGGAAATTGTTTTATATGAAACTGGCTTTGCTGTAGGAAATGCACCGGAAAACCCAGGGTATATTTGTAATGATTGGAATGGGAACTACTTTAGTGGAGAAAAAGGTTTCACAGGTATTTGTAATCTTATTGATGGTATTACAAGAACCAATAATATGGTAGAATGTAATCCAAATACGAACTTGATGAATTGGGAGAAAACATGTATTCCAGGACTTATATCAACATTAGGGAAAGGAGAACATCTTCTAGTTACTGGAATTTATGCGCACAAGGATGCAACTTACGCAGAGGATAAGTGGAAGGAAGTACCAACAGTTGAAATTCTTATTAACAGAATTAATATAAAATATAAAAGGATGGAAAGGAGTGTAG
>JBKTKK010000243.1:0-3291 GCA_047242405.1 Lachnospiraceae bacterium
TTTGAGTTCATATTATCAGCTTTTCTAAATAAAAACAATGATTTATATAAAATTTTTATATTTATTACTAAATCATTTCATAAATACCAAAAAACTGCCTTTCAATTATTAAAATTGAAAGACAGTTCCAATTATTTTGTACGAGCAACTAATTTTCCATCTTCGAGATCAATGAATATAACATCACCTGCATGTACATCTCCTCCTAAAATCAACTTCGCGGCTAAGGTTTCAACATTTTTTTGTAAATATCGTTTTAATGGACGTGCACCATAAATTGGGTCATAACCATTCTCAATGATAAATGTCTTTGCTGTATCCGATAACGCAATGGAAAGTTCTTTATCCACCAAACGCCGATTTACATCTGCTACGAGTAATTCAATAATTCCGCCAATGTTATTTTTTGACAACGGCTTAAAAAGAATTATTTCATCCAATCGATTCAAAAACTCTGGTCTGAAATGCATTCTAAGATCATTCATAACCATATTTTCCGCATCCGATTTAATATTACCTTGTTCATCGATTCCATCCAATAAATAAGAGGAACCAATATTGGAAGTCATAATTAGGATTGTATTTTTAAAGTCAACGGTTCTACCTTGCGAATCTGTGATACGACCATCGTCCAATACCTGTAATAATACGTTAAATACATCTGGATGAGCCTTTTCTACCTCATCAAATAGCACTACGGAATAAGGCTTACGTCTTACCGCCTCGGTCAGTTGTCCTCCTTCATCATATCCAACATATCCTGGAGGCGCTCCGATTAATCTAGAAACCGAGTGCTTTTCCATATATTCACTCATATCAATACGTACCATATTTGCTTCATCGTCAAATAAGTTTTCTGCTAAAGCTTTGGCAAGTTCTGTTTTTCCAACTCCCGTAGGCCCTAAGAATAAAAAGGAACCGATTGGTTTCGTTGGATCTTTAATTCCCGCCTTTGAACGTATGATTGCTTCCGTTACCTTTGTCACACCTTCATCCTGACCAATTACCCTTTGATGAAGTGCCATATCCAAATGAAGTGTTTTATTTCTTTCGCTCTCAGTCAATTTCGCTACTGGAATTCCAGTCCATCTGGATATAATCTTGCAAATTTCTTCCTCGGTAACACTTTCCCGCACTAAGGATAAATCCTGTCCCTTTACTTTTTCTTCTTCTATTTCTAATTGTTTCTGTAAAGCAGGTAGTTTACCATACTGGAGTTCTGCTGCCTTATTTAGATCATATTGTTGTTGCGCCATTTGAATTTCACGATTTAATTCTTCAATTTCTTCACGAATCTTACTTAAGCTTTCAACCGATGCCTTTTCATTATCCCACTGGGCTTTCTTATTGTTGAAATCCTCTCTTAACTCTGCTAGTTCCTGTTGTAAAATTTCTAATCGTTCTCGACTAAGACGATCTGTTTCTTTCTTTAACGCAGCCTCTTCAATCTCCAATTGCATAATTTTTCGTTGCAATTCATCCAAATCTGCTGGCATTGAATCTAATTCCGTTTTAATCATTGCACAGGCTTCATCCACTAAGTCAATGGCTTTATCTGGTAAAAACCGATCGGATATATAACGATTCGATAAGGTTGCTGCAGAAACCAATGCCAAATCCGTAATCTTTACCCCATGGTATACTTCATATCTTTCTTTTAAACCACGTAAGATTGATATCGTATCTTCTACGGTCGGTTCATCTACCAGCACTGGTTGAAAACGTCTCTCTAATGCAGGATCTTTTTCAATATATTTTCTATATTCATCTAAAGTTGTGGCACCAATACAGTGCAATTCGCCTCTAGCCAACATCGGTTTTAACATATTACCTGCATCCATCGCTCCATCTGTTTTTCCAGCACCTACAATCAAATGAAGCTCATCAATAAATAGAATAATTTCTCCTTCACTTTTACGAACTTCTTCCAACACAGCTTTTAATCGCTCTTCAAACTCACCTCTGTATTTTGCACCAGCCACCAAAGCTCCCATATCCAGAGCAAAGATTTTTTTATTTTTTAACCCCTCGGGAACATCCCCACGTACGATACGTTGTGCAAGTCCTTCTACTACTGCCGTTTTACCGACCCCTGGTTCTCCGATTAAAACAGGATTGTTTTTTGTCTTTCTTGAAAGGATACGAATGACATTTCGAATTTCGCTATCTCTACCAATGACCGGATCTAATTTTTGATTCTTTGCCTTTTCTACTAGATCTTGGCCATATTTTACAAGTGTATCATACGTTGCTTCCGGATTATCACTGACAACTCTTTGATTCCCTCGTACCGATGAAAGTGCTTGTAAAAATCTTTCTTTTGTAATTCCATATTCTCGGAAAAGTTCTTTCATTTCCTGGTTTGGATGTTTGATTAGTGCTAAGAAAAGATGCTCAACGGATACATATTCATCTCCCATAGCTTTCGCTTCATCTTCCGCATTGATTAAAACTTTATTTAATGCGTTACTAATATATAATTGACCACCACCAGATACTTTCGTCTTTTTCTCGATTGCTTGTTGTGCTCTATCTATTATATAGGTTAACTGAATGTCCATTTTGGTCATCAGTTTGCTTATTAGTCCATCTTCTTGTGTCAACAAGCTGTAGAATAAATGTTCTTGATCAATTTCCTGATTTCCATACTCATAGGCCACTTTCTCACAGTTTTGAACGGCCTGCATAGATTTCTGGGTGAATTTATTGATATTCATAGATGTTACCTCCTATGTTGCTTGTTCTATTACTTATATAACAGTTATATCATAAAAATAAAGAAAGTCAATAGCCCAAAAATAAAAAATTTATAAAATTGAGACTTCATACCTATATTATTGCTCATATATTACTCGTATAATATCTTTATACTTTTTAAAATTCACCATTCTTAGATTTTTTCGAATATTCCTTTCATCGAATAAGCGTATTCCCCTTCCTAATAATAAAGGAATAATCGTCAAATCGAACGTATCTACCAAATCAGACCGTATCAGTGCATTGGAAATGGCTGCACCTCCACAAAGCCAAATATTTTTCCCCTCTCTTGTTTTTAAATCCTTTACATAATCTTCAATAGGAGCATTGATAAACTTTATATTATTTGTAGAATCTAATTTTTTTGATGTAAATACATAACTTATTTTATCTTCGTATGGCCACTTATTTGGCGATAGTTCGGTTACTATTTGATGATACGTATCAAAACCTAATAATACCGTGTCAATACTTTCATAAAATGTTTGAAACTCTGATATCGGAATCTCATTATTATAAGAATCGAGCCATTCC
>JBKTKK010000243.1:3301-3539 GCA_047242405.1 Lachnospiraceae bacterium
CATTTGAATCGGCAATATATCCATCTAAGCTAACAGCTATATACATTACTACTTTTCTTTCCATCATTCTCTCCTTTCATAATTGGAATATTTTTATTGTTTCATTTATTCCAAATAATATTTATGCGGTTGTTTTCGATTAAAAAGAGACTTCTCCTTTATAAGGAAAAGCCTCTCAATTACTACTCAATTCGATTGTTAATTGCTGATACAAGTGCCTGCACCGACGCTTTTATAA
>JBKTKK010000244.1:0-3521 GCA_047242405.1 Lachnospiraceae bacterium
GAAACTTCCAAAGGTGGAGATTATGATGTAGTTATAGCCGATGATTATATCATACAGTTGGCAATCGAAGAAGGATTGGTACAAAAGTTAGATAAGTCTCAAATTAAAAATTGGGATAACATTAATGAGAAGTATCAAGGTCAGTTTTATGATGAAAAGGATGAATATACCGTTCCGTACGGGGCTGGGATTCAGACAATTGTTTATAATCCTGAAGTAGTAAAAACAGGCATTACTGGATATGCAGGTTTGTGGGATTCGTCTTTAAAAGATAATATCGCAATTACATCCAACTACCGTGTTATAAATGGAATGGCATTGAAAATAATGGGAGAATCCTATAATGTAGAGGATACTGCTAAAATTGAAGAAGCAGGGGAAACGTTGTTGGAATTAGCTCCAAACATACGACTTATTAATGATAATAATACACAGGATTATATTATAAATGGAGAAGTTGGTGCAGCAGTTATGTATACATCACAGGTAACAATGGCCCGTCTGGCAAATCCGGACTTAAAAGTTGTATATCCAGAAGAAGGAATTGGCTTTGGTATTATGGCAAACTTTATTCCATCCAATGCACCGCATGCAGATGCTGCCTATGCATTTATTGACTATATTTTAAGGCCAGAAGTTTCTGCAAAATGTTTTGAGTATATTGGATACTACTGTACAAACGTAGCAGCAGAAAGCTATATTTCTGATGAAATGAAAGATCTTTTAATCTTACCAGAAGAGTTGGATAATATTGAAATGATTCAACCTATTGGAAAGGATGCAGAGGAAGTACATACAAAGGTTTGGACAGAATTTAAATCAGCAACAGGAAATTGATTTGGTCAATTACTTAATGAAAAGGTTGTAACGGGAGAAAATATTTCTTCTGCTACAGCCTTTTTTTGCAATAGAGAGTAGCTGTATAAAAAAATCTGTACATATGAAACATATTAGATAACAATCAAATAATATTTGACATATATCTAACATAGTGCTATAACGTATATTAGAATATTATTAAAAGAAAGCGAGGAAGGTGGAGGTATGGATACAAATAAATATATTATAAGTGAATCTCCTAATTGGCAAAAGGAGGCATGCCTGGCGTTACACTATGGATTAAAGGAGGGGACGAGTCTTTCTGAACTATTTAATCACCATGATTCATTTGGAAAAACACGAAAAGAATTAGAGGAATTATTTAATATATATCTAAATTACGAACAGTGTGTACTAGAAGAGGTTCGTTCTTTATTAGATAAAAACAGTCATTTAAAAGGTTATTTTGAAACAATTGAAATAGGGGCAGACAAGGTAGAGGGTATAGCCCTAATGATACAGTCGATGTGTACAAATACAATGCTGCCTGACATAAAAGGTGAGGAGTTAAAAACATTTATTAAACAACTTATATTAAATGGGTTGGAAGGATATTTTGATGAAGAGGAGACAATTGATAGTCTAGGCGAACTTATTAATATATTTTCTAGACCACAGCTAGACATTCCAGATCGATATAAATGGCTATTTATAAACTTATATAATGAACCAGAAATAATTTATAGTGGAATTCGGAGTCTTGTAATAGAGGCAGTAAAAATAGTAAAGAAGTATTTTCCCATTATAGAAAAGGAATATTATACACAATTAGATGAAATGAAACATATACAATACTATCGCAAGCTGCTAGACGGTCAATCTTCTATTTCCTACAAGGCACAGTTGGCTGTTACGGTTGAAATGTCTATACTAGGTAGTAATTCGTTAGCGGTAATGAATCATGAGCAAGTGCATGTGGGGATGTACTTTTACAAACTAAGTAACTGGAAAGAAGCACATACGTTTATAGACACCCAAATGGTTAAGCTGTTAAAAGCTTTGTCTGATGCAAGCCGTATTAAAATTATGAAATTAATTTCACAAAAGCCGATGTATTTACAAGAAATCGCCAACGAGATGGGATTGACGCCCGCCACGGTATCCCATCACTTGGATATATTACTTAACAATCGCTTGATAAGAGTTGTTTTGACAAATGAAAAAGGGCGTAAAGTATTTTATGAACCAGATGCAGCAAAGTTAGATCAACTTGCAGGTTTGATTACACAATTAAAATAAATTTAAAAGGGGGAGGAAGTTGGAAAAATTAAAGTACCCAATATGGCCAATGATTCAACGGCTTTTAAAGAATATACAAGTGAATAATAAAACATTATATATTCTATTTACGGTATATACAATATGTGCATTTGCATATCCATTTCTGGGAATTCTAATGCCTAAAATACTAATTGAAGAATTTACGAGGATACAGGGACCGCAGCCGATAGACCTTTTTTTTATTGTAATTGCTTACTTATTTATAGCAGGGGTTTTAGGGTTCTCGAAAACCTTTTTAGAAGCGATGTGTTATCCAAAATTAACGGAACTACGCATTGATTATATGCGAGAGATCGCTCATAAATTATTTACTATGGATTATCCAAATGTGGAGGATGCAAAGTTCTTTGAAAAGAATGACTTTGCCCTTGAGGCGACGTCATCAAATAATAATGGGATAGAAGGGATTTATCATAAATTATTTCTCATGCCGGCCAATGGCTTAACTATAATTGTACTTACTATTTTTATAGGGCTACTTAATCCTTTCGTGCTTGTGGGTATAGTTGTAAGTATTTTTGTTAGCTATTTCATAAGCCGAAGGGTGCACCATTATCGTTATAGTCTAAAAGAGAAACTAAGCCATGCCGAAAGAAAAAAGAAGTATTACAATAAAATGACAAATGATTTTGCATATGGAAAAGACATACGTATATACAGGTTAAAAGAGCAAATTATACAAAATTATGATAATGAAATTATTGGATATGCTTCCATACGAAAAAGAATTAGTAATAAAGAATATGTGCTAGGTTTTTTTGAATTGATAGTTGTTTTTGTTAGTGATATTTTGACGTATGCCATATTGATTCGCAGTGTATTACATGGATTGAGTATTGCGGATTTTTCAATGTACTTGTCTGCAATTTTAGCCTTATCGATTATATTTAGGCAATTTATTGTAGATGTGTCATTTGTTGTTAATGAGGGGCAGTATGTACATGAATTTTATGAATTAATGGACAGAAATTTAGTTGATAGTGGCGGGACGAGGAAAAAAATAGTGGGAGATACACTAGAGGTACAATTCGATCATGTGAGTTTTTGTTATCCCGGGAGTGAGACGTATATCTTAAAGGATTTTAATTTTACGATTTCCAAGGGAGAAAAGCTCGCAATTGTTGGAATCAATGGAGCTGGAAAGAGTACTATTATTAAATTGATAACAGGGCTGTTCCATCCAACAGAAGGAAGAATTTTAATAAATGGAATCGATATACGAGAGTTTCAAATGGAAGAATATAGACAAATGTTTTCCGTTGTATTTCAGGATATTAATGTTTTTGCTTACTCTGTGGCCGAGAATGTTGCATGTTCGTCTCAAAATATAGATAGGGAGCGAGTATGGGACTGCATTGATC
>JBKTKK010000245.1:0-3495 GCA_047242405.1 Lachnospiraceae bacterium
CCATCTCCAAAGCATAAACATGGTTTTAGAAATCCTCTGGAAGTTAATCGTATTCGATTGCAAGAGGAACAAAATTTATGACTAATTGGATTAATAAATCCAATATTTCCCTTCCATTCGTCACAAGTAATATACGTAGCCGGTCCGAATCCCCGCATCTCACTTTGTCTTTTTACGTTGGGATACTTTTCCTGTATTTTTATCTTAATTTCCTCCCCTTTAACCGGGTTGAAATTTTTTCCATAACCAATGGGCATCATTTCAATAAAACGCACATCCAAAGGCATTTTAACCGCTAATTCAGCAATATTCATTAGCTCTTCCTCATTTACGCCCCTTTGCGGTACACAATTAATCTTAGTTGGAATCCCACGTTTCATCAATTCTTCTATTCCATCCCATACTTTAGAAAATTCATCCCGTCCTGTAATAGTTTTAAAGGTCGTAGCATTTCGTGTATCAAGACTTACATTGACGCAATCAATTGGTATTCTTGCCAAGTCCGCTACGTGTTCTTTCAAAAATACTCCATTTGTAGTGACGGTAACGTGTTCAATCCCAGAGAGTGCTTTTATATCTGCCATGAGCTTTACTGCATCTTTTCTTACAAAGGGTTCCCCACCGGTTACCTTTATATTTTTAATACCAATTGAAGACGCACAGCTACAAATGCGAAGAATCTCCTCGTAACTTAAGATTGATTCGTGTTCTACCTTGTCGATGCCATTCGGCATACAATAGGTGCATCGCAAATTACATCGATCGGTAATAGATATTCTCATATAATTAATCTGTCTTTCATATTTGTCGATCATTTGGCCTCTATTCTAGTTCTTTCTATACCTTTTATAACAACAACGATTTGCCTTCTTTATGGTTTACAAATTTTCCGCTTTTTCCACCCGTTTTTTCTGCAAGATAAATGGAGCCAATCTCCATTGTTTTATCAATTGCTTTGCACATATCATAAATCGTCAGTAAGGTAACACTTACACCTGTCAATGCTTCCATTTCAACGCCGGTCTTGCCGGATACTTTTACGGTACATACAGCTTCAATCTCCAAAGTATCCTCCAGCAAATGAAAATCAATGGATACCTTTGTAAGGTTTAATACATGGCATAAGGGTATCAGTTCGGAAGTCTTTTTTGCACCCATAATGCCGGCAATTCGAGCTACACCAAGCACATCCCCTTTTTTGGCTGTACCGTTTTTCACTGCATCAAAACACGCTTTGCTAACTTTCATTCTTCCGAAAGCAATGGCTTCTCGTTCCGTTATTTCTTTATCACTTACATCTACCATAACGGCATTGCCATTGTTATCAAAATGAGTAAAATCCATTTTATTCTCCATTCTAACCACTCTATGGGTAACTGTTGATTCCTACATTCCCTTTCCAAAACCACAATTTGGGAAGGTACAAATATCACAAGATAAACAAAGACCTCCATGGCCTATTTTTGCCATTTCTGCATAAGTAATTTTCTCTCCCGCCATTAATCTTGGTAGCATGAGATCAAATATTGTTTTTTTCGAATACATAACACAACCGGGCAACCCAATCACAGGTATTTCACCTTTAAAGTACGATAACAGGAACATAGCTCCTGGTAATACTGGCGCCCCATAGGTTATCATTTCTGCCCCTGTATTTTTTATAGCAAGGGGTGTTTTATCATCTGGATCCACACTCATACCGCCAGTACAGATAATAAAGTCTGCTCCCTTCGCAATTAGATTTAAAATTGCATTCGTAATTTTTTCATGATCATCATTTAATATTACGTGTTCAACAAGCTCGGTGCTATATTCCCCTAATTTATCTAAAATAACAGGAGTAAATTCATCTTTAATTCTTCCGTAAAAAACCTCGTTCCCAGTCGTAATAATCCCAACCTTTTTATGTAAAAAAGGTTTAACTTCCAGAATTTTTTCTTCCCCTGCTAGTTCTTTGGCTTTGGCCATTTTCTCTTCTTCGATGATGAGGGGGATAATTCGGGTCCCTGCAAGTTTATCACCTTTTCTCACGGCAAAATTACCGTGTATTGTAGCAATCATCATCTCTCCAAAAGAATTTATATTATTAAGTACTTCTGTATTCACTTTAAAAAGTCCATCACATGCAGCATAGAGATCAATTTTCCCCTCTTTTACGTCACTGCTGTTAATGTTATTTCCTTTGCAGATGGCACAGAGGATCTCCGCACCTTCGTTTTCATGAATCATTCCTTCTTCTTTATCCCACACATATAGATGATCCTTACCTATGGATAATAAAACAGGAATGTCTTCCCTTGTTACAACATGACCTTTTCGAAAGATAGCATCTTTCGTTACACCCTTAATAATCTGTGTCAGGTCATGGCATAATACATGTCCAACTGCGTCTTCTGTCTTTATCAATTTCATTCGTTTTGCCTCCATTCTACACTGTTTACGCCTAAGAAGTTTCTCTCTTTTCTTATTTCTTCCCCTCATAAAACTGACTGCAAAAATCTATAAACTTTTTTTCTAGCCAATTAAATTTTTTGCGCTTTGCATATACAATATAGAGTTTTCTAGTTACTTTTTCATCTTCTAGTTCGTATAATAGTATTTTTCCATCTTCTACATAGTCCAATGCTGCCTTTTTAGACATGATGGTAATTCCCATTCCCCTGCTTACCGATTTTTTTATTATTTCCTGATCATTGATGTAAGCTACCACATTCAGCTTTTCTATTGCAACATTTTTGGATTCTAAAAATCTTTGTGCCGACTTCTTCGTACCAGATCCATTTTCTCTTAATATGATTGGTTCCTTCATAAGTTCTTCAAAGGAACAATTGGATTCTAATAGCGCTTGATAATGCTTTTCGTTGGGGGTAACAACCACCAATTTGTCCTCATAAAATGGTATGTAACGCAATTTGTCTACATTACTTTTAAAACCTACAAAACCAATGGCTGCTCTATGTTTTAATATCTCTCCGATTACATAATCACTGTCACCCTGATTAATTGTAAAACAAACTTTCGCATTTTCTTTCTGAAAAGATTGAATTAATTCTGGTATTATATAATGGGATGGAATCGTAGAACCTGCAATTTCAATCCGTTGTTCTTCCTTCCCCTCTTTGCCAAATCCCTGATACAATTCTTCCTTTATGGCTAACATTTCCTTGGCATATTCATACAATCTTTCCCCTGCTACAGTCGTCCGCACGTTTTTTGTAGTACGGTCCAAAAACTTTGTATCAAACTCTTTTTCCAAAGATACGATATGTGCACTTATTGTTGGCTGGGTAAGATATAATTTTTCAGCTGCCTTAGAAAAGCTTTGTAGTTCCACGACTTTTACAAATGCTTCTAATTGCTTTAATTCCATACTATTTACCTGCTTTCCCTTTATCACCTCAACTAATATAACATACAGCGGTCTGTGTATCAATTCATATCTAGATTTTTTCTATAAATGAATCGTTTCCCTATAAATAAACGATTTTACGGAAC
>JBKTKK010000246.1:0-3494 GCA_047242405.1 Lachnospiraceae bacterium
CGTGAGACAGTTCGGTCCCTATCCGGCGCGGGCGTAGGATATTTGAGAGGAGCTGTCCTTAGTACGAGAGGACCGGGATGGACGGACCGCTGGTGTATCTGTTGTACTGCCAAGTGCATAGCAGAGTAGCCAAGTCTGGAAGGGATAAACGCTGAAGGCATCTAAGCGTGAAGCCCCCCTCAAGATGAGATATCCCATAGAGTCAATCTAGTAAGACCCCTTAGAGAACATGAGGTAGATAGGGCAGAGGTGGAAGTACAGTAATGTATGTAGCTGACTGTTACTAATCGGTCGAGGGCTTGACCAAAAGCGGCGTAGGTGAAGGAAAACGGATGAAAAGTTTTTTATGTGTAGTTTTGAAGGTACATGGGTATAAGAAAAAGAAAATATGCGCGAGTGGCTCAGTGGTGGAGTATCGCCTTGCCAAGGCGAGGGTCGCGGGTTCGAATCCCGTCTCGCGCTTACGTGTCTGTAGCTCAGTTGGATAGAGCAACGGCCTTCTAAGCCGTGGGTCGAAGGTTCGAATCCTTTCAGGCACAGTAAAAACTCTGGATTTTTATCCAGAGTTTTTTTGTGTTTATAAAAGTATCGGAATCAGCTAATTTCCATTTCACTTATGAATGAAAATAAAAGAAAATTTCTTCTGGAAAATAGGAATCAAGTAATTGACAAGAAAGGAATTATAGACTATAATCATAGTATACATATTAGAATAGTATGAATTAAAAGGAGGGCGCTTAGGATGATGAATATGAAAACTTTACAGAGTAAATTAAATAGCTGCTGTTGTTGTTGCATGTTCAATTCCCGGGCACTTCTGTGTGGGTATTGTTGTCGTGGAGCATTTAGACAGCAAGAACTTGTATAACATACAGGTTTATACCCCTAGAGAAAAACCCCGGGAATTGTAAAACAATTACCCGGGGTTTTTTATATTTTAAAATCGCTATTTCAATATACCTAAAATCAAAGGAGAGATGGGTTATGAATATTAATTACTATGAATTAGGTGCACTAGTTGTAGAACTACTATTATTCGGAGTTATATACTTCCTAGCAAAAAAGAAACAGGTTGGCTTTGCTACATTGACGTTGCTTGGAACCTTATTTGGAATCATTCTTGGCGTTATCTTTAAAGATAACTATAGGTACGTTGCTGTTTTTGGTACCATTTATACCCATGTGATATCGGCATTGGTAATCCCGCTATTACTTTTTAGTATTATTTCAAGTATTACCAACCTGGGGAATTCCATTCACCTTAAAAAAATTGGTTTAAAGTCAATTTTGTTTTTACTTTTAAATACTCTGACAGCAAGTGTGATTACGTTAATCGCTGCAATTGGGCTTCGTATAGGTGACGGTTTCGTTTATGAAACAATTACGGATTACACAGCTAAGGAAGTACCATCCTTTATTGATACCATCGTTTCACTTTTTCCACAGAATATAATGTCAGAGTGGAGTAATGGAGAAGTGGTACCAATCGTCTTATTCGCAATTATTATTGCAGTTGCGTATAACCGCTATGGAAGCCAAGATGAGAGTGTTAAACCATTCAAAGCGTTTATAGATGCTGGAAATAAGGTGCTTGGAGAGGCAATTAGTTGGTTAATCGACTTTACTCCATTTGCAGTGTTATCCTTACTTGCTCGAGCAGTTGGAAGAAGTAATGTAGCTGATTTCTTACCGTTATTAGGTATTTTATTACTTGCATATATCTTGTGTGCAATACAGTTATTTGGTGTAGAAAGTTTGTTAGTCCGTTTTATTGGAAAACTCAATCCAATTACCTTTTTAAAAGGAATTGCCCCGGCATTAGTTGTAGCTTTTACTTCACAAAGTAGTGTTGGTACCATTCCAGTAACCGTACGTCAATTAAATACGAAATTAGGTGTAGATGGGGATGTGGCATCCTTTACTGCAGGATTGGGTGCAAATCTTGGAATGCCTGGTTGTGCCGGCGTATGGCCAGTATTACTCGCCGTGTTTACCATTAATGTACTAGGATTGGATTATAGTCCCCTTCAATATGGTTTCATAATATTGCTTGCCTTAGTTGTATCCATTGGTACGGTTGGTGTACCAGGCACAGCAACAATTACGGCAACAGCACTTTTTGCTGCAGCAGGCCTTCCAGTGGAAATGATTGTATTATTAACACCAATTTCAAGCCTTGTTGATATGGCAAGAACGGCTACAAATGTTGCAGGAGCTGCAACTGCTGCGGTACTTGTTGCAGAAACAGAAGGCGTGTTAAATCATGATATTTATTATGGGAAAGAAAAGGAAGGAAGTTTAGAAGTAAATTGATTAGTTCGTGGGTGTAATACCATTTGATTCTACTAAATTGGTATAAAAATAGAATTTGTTAGAAATATAAAATAAAGAATAAAAAGCGCCCTAGTTTAAAAACTAAGGGCGTTTTTTGCGTGCTTCATCTAGTCCTCATGTTTCCCAGATGTTTTGTAATCGTCTCTTGCCCAGTTTGGTGCATTGATTGGACCAGCTTTCACATTACCAGTCTTTGCAGCACCTTGGATTTCTGGAACCTGGGCTTGTTCATTTTTAGGATGATGCATCTTATGACCATTTTCTGTTCCGTGATTTTTTGGATCATAAGGACTTGGTCGTCTCATACCTGCTTTTGCCATCTTCATACCTCCTATTGACATGAATCGTCGGTATTAGTATTTGTATCCGAAACAAAAGCATACAGGAAAGATTAGGCACCTTTTAAATTTCATAGTTTTTGAATTCTTTATTCACAACCCAGGTGCGGTCATCGTTCCATAAATGAGGCAATACATCTAGAATGGCATCTTTGTTGAGTAAGCCATAAATATGAGGATATTTTGTTCCGCAATCTTCCAAATCTTCCCATTTTATTTCTGGCTTTACCTTATTTGTATCAATGGCTAAAATAAGTAAATCTTCTTTTGTATTTTTAAAGTTTGGAGCTACAAAAGGATAGGTACTTACTTCAGAACAATGAATGAAACCACAGTCTTCTATGGATTCATTTCCATAAAAGTCCTTTTTTGCATAAGCATCCCACAGTTTTTTCGGAACACAGTGTATAATCACCATTTTCATCTCTCCAGCGGTTTATGAAATAGGTACGAACCAATTATATAGGAAAAGACCATAAGAATGCAATAGTTTCTCTCAATAGAAGGGGGCTTATTTGTGGAGAAATTTTAGTTGATAAATATGCTTCATACAATTACAAAAAAAGTCGAAAAAACTTCTTGACAATGCCATACCCCTATGATATATTTATATGCGTCGCTAAAACAACTGACACACAATTTGATGAATTTTAAAACAATTTAAAAGTTGCTAAAAAAGTTTCTGAAAAAAGTTGTTGACAAAAGGAACAAGATGTGTTAATATAAACAAGTCGCTGACAAACGAAAAAACGACAGCAAGCGACAAAGAACCTTGATAACTGAACAGTATAACCAACCCTGAAAATTCTTTATAAAATGAGA
>JBKTKK010000247.1:0-3472 GCA_047242405.1 Lachnospiraceae bacterium
ACCCTATATTGGACAAAAGGCGTTAAAAAATTCTATAATTGCTTTGGTGTTATCCCTAGTACTTATAACTGCCTATGTTTGGATCCGCTTTCGTGTATTATCTGGATTATCTGCAGGGGTAATGGGCGTTTTAGCATTGCTTCATGATGTATTAATCGTATTTTTTGTATTTGTAGCATTTAAAATTCCGCTAAATGATGCTTTTGTTGCAGTAACGTTGACAATAATAGGTTATTCAATTAATGATACAATCGTACTATATGACAGGATAAGAGAAAATCGAAGAAAGGATAGCAAAATACCTTTAGGAGAGCTTATAGACCTTAGTACGACACAAACCTTATCAAGAACGATGAATAGTTCTTTTACTACTACCGCTTGTGTACTAATGATTTTAATATTTGCGGTACTGTACGGCATTACATCAATTAAAGTATTTGCATTACCAATGTTGTTTGGATTAATTTGTGGTTGCTATTCTTCTATCTGTATTGCTGCGCCGTTGTGGGTATCTTGGAGTGAGTTCAAAGAAAAGAGAATGAGAAGAAAAGAATAAGTAGTTAAAATATAGCCATAGAAACGATAAAAACGTTCTATGGCTATGCTTTTCTACTTGCTCATTTGTCCAAGTATTTCGTTTACGAGTTTTCCGTCTGCTCGACCTTTTACTTTTGGCATTAACGCTTTCATGATTTTGCCTTTGTCTTTTGCCGTTGGCTCTGTTATATTAAGGCTTGCTAAAACTTCGTTAATCACCGCTGTTATTTCCTCTTCGGATAACATTTTTGGAGCAAATTCCTGATAAACGGATATGCGTAATTTACATTCTTCGATAATATCCGTACGATCAGCAGGGGTAGTTTCCAATGTTTCATTTGTTTGTTTTATTTCTTTTAAAACAACAGAATTTTCTTCTTCTTCGGTAAGATCGGAACGTTTATCAATTGCAGCGCTTTTCAATGTTGATAATAACATGGAGAGTGCATCTTTTCGGGGCTTATTTCCAGCTTTCATTGCCGCTATCATTTCTGTTCTTACTGCATCAATTTTTGACATAACACATCTACCTTTCTTCTTATTATTTAATCTATTATAGCATATCTAAAATTGATTGTACATAAAATCACAAATGTATAAGGTGCAATAGTACATTTGGCGAAAAATGAACTATTGTATGCATTGTTGTTATATTTAAGACTAGATAGGCATATAGTAGAATAAGGAGGAAATTATGGGGTTAAGTGGATGTTTCAAATCCACTTCGGTACTTACACCTAACCTCATAGTTGGTATCGCAGCTTGTTAGGCCTATGATTTTAAATAATAGGTCCGTTTATACCTAATATGGTTATCGACAATTAAAAAGGAAAGTATACATAAATCCCACTTATTTATGGATTAAATGAAATAAATATGCTAAAATATGCATATATATTGGAATGAACTTTACTTTTTTATCGGATAAGAGTACCATGTTAGGAGGTGTCATTATTACCATTCGAGAGTCATTAGAACAGTGGGAAAAAGAATATTTAAGTCCGTATGCTTCTATGAGTCAATCTTCCAAAGGAAGAAGTCGCCAAGAGGCACCATGCGATATACGCCCTTGCTATCAACGGGATAGGGACCGCATTATTCACTGTAAAGCTTTTCGTCGTTTAAAACATAAGACACAAGTGTTTTTATCACCAGAGGGTGATCACTATCGAACCCGCCTCACCCATACTCTAGAAGTCTCCCAAACGGCACGTACCATTGCAAGGGCACTTCGTTTAAATGAAGATTTAACCGAAGCAATTGCGCTGGGCCATGATTTGGGTCATACGCCTTTTGGCCATGCAGGTGAAGCTGCATTGAATGAGGCCATTAAAGATAAAGGCTATCGTTTTCGCCATTATGAGCAAAGTGTTCGGGTTGTGGATCGATTGGAAAAAAACGGAAAAGGATTAAACCTTACTTGGGAAGTTCGTGATGGTATAATGAATCATGGGACAAAAGGAAATCCTTCTACACTGGAAGGAAAAATCGTCCGTTTGAGTGATAAGATTGCTTATCTCAATCATGATATTGATGATGCCATCCGAGCAGATGTTTTAACAGAGGAAGAGTTACCAAAAGAATATACCAATATATTAGGACATTCGGTTAGAGCCCGAATTAATCATATGATTCACGACATCGTTGCGAACAGTCTAGGGAAAAATGAGATTATTCAATCGGAAGATGTGGCTTATGCAATGGCTGGATTGCGCACATATATGTTTGAGCACGTTTATAAAAGTAATTTGGTAAAGGCAGAAGAACATAAGGTGGCAAGAATGTTGAAAGATTTGTATGAATATTATCTGGAACATTGGACATTACTTCCAGTTGAATATATTCGCATGATAACAATTGATTATGAACCGAAAGCCTTGGTTGTATGCGATTATGTAGCTGGGATGACAGATCCATATGCCATCGCTCGATTTGAAGAAATTTTTGTTCCCAAGTCGTGGAAGAGATTATGACGAAAGGGAGAATTCCATGTATTACCCAGATGAAATTATTGAAGAAGTGCGTATGCGAAATGACATCGTTGATGTTATATCCGCTTATGTAAAATTACAGAAAAAGGGTGCTAGTTATTTTGGACTATGCCCATTTCACAATGAAAAATCACCCTCTTTTTCCGTGTCTTCGTCAAAACAGATGTACTATTGTTTTGGCTGCGGGGCAGGGGGGAATGTTATTACATTTTTAATGGAATATGAAAATTATAGTTTTCCAGAAGCAGTGCAATATTTAGCAGAACGAGCGGGAGTTGAGCTGCCAAAGGAAGAGTTTTCGAAAGAGGCAAGACAACAAGCTGATTTAAAATCCACTTTATTGGATATTCATAAGGTGGCTGCTAAGTATTATTATTATCAATTAAAAAGCGAGACTGGAAAAAGAGGTTATGCCTATTTAAAGTCACGTGGATTATCGGATGAAACAATCCTTCATTTTGGATTAGGATTTTCCAATCCATATTCCGATGATTTATACAGGTATTTAAAGAACCAGGGCTATCAAGATGCTGTAATAAAAGAGTCTGGTTTGGTTAAAATAGAAGAGAAGGGCTCTTTTGATAAATTTTGGAACCGTGTTATGTTTCCAATTATGGATATAAATAACCGTGTAATAGGCTTTGGCGGAAGGGTTATGGGAGATGGTAGTCCCAAATATTTAAACTCGCCGGAAACAAAAATTTTTGATAAAAGTAGAAATTTATATGGCTTGAATATAGCGAGACGATCTAGGAAATCATATATCCTAGTATGTGAAGGTTATATGGATGTAATTTCAATGCATCAGGCTGGATTTACCAATGCGGTTGCTTCGCTTGGGACGGCGTTTACCGTTCAGCACGGAATTTTATTGAAACGCTATACGGACGAAGTGGTTTTGACCTATGATAGTGATGATGCAGGGAAGAGAGCAGCATTACGAG
>JBKTKK010000248.1:0-3471 GCA_047242405.1 Lachnospiraceae bacterium
ACTTATACATGTACCCTGTCCGATTGTTATAGTAGAGTGTGGATTTTTAAGCAATTCAGCAGAAGCAAATTTATTAAGCGATCCTTCCTACCAGGACAAAATTGCGTGGACGTTACATATGGGGATATTACAATATTTAAATGGCGAAAGCAGTTAATTGGAAATAAAAAGTAGTAATTCATAGAATTACTACTTTTTATTTAGATTATAAGAAATGGTTGCAAAGGCTTTTAAGAGGTTGTATAATAGAAGCAAAAATTGTAATTTTGGTAGGCTTAAATGTTTCACGTAAGAATCATAGAAAGGAACTGCAATGGATACAATAATAAAAAATGCGGACGAAGGTATGGATGTAATAAGAATAGGTGGCCAAATTTTACGAAATGGCGGACTTGTCGCTTTTCCGACGGAGACGGTATATGGTCTTGGTGGAAATGCGTTGGATCCAAATGCTTCAAAGAAAATTTATGCAGCCAAAGGTAGACCTTCGGATAATCCATTAATTGTTCATGTTGCAGATAGGGAGACTATTTACCAATTGACGGCGTCCGTAACAGAAATTGCTACAAAGTTAATGGATGCATTTTGGCCTGGACCTTTAACACTTATTTTAAAAAAAAGCAAAATTGTTCCATATGAAACGACAGGTGGTCTTGATACGGTAGCAATTCGTTTTCCAAATCATCCGACTGCCCTTTCTTTAATAAAAGAAGCGTGTGTTCCAGTTGCGGCTCCTAGTGCCAATACATCTGGACGACCAAGTCCTACATTAGCAAAGCATGTAATTGAAGATCTGAGTGATAAGATAGATATGATTATTGACGATGGTCCGGTTGGAATTGGCGTCGAGTCAACAATTATAGATGTGACAGAAGAAGTTCCAGTTATTTTAAGGCCAGGATATATTACAAAGGAAATGGTTGAAAAGGTAATAGGGAATGTAAAGATTGATCATGCAGTTAACAATCAGGTGAAAGAGGGCGAACATCCCAAAGCACCGGGAATGAAATATAGACACTATGCGCCAAAAGCATCCCTAACTTTAGTAGAAGGGGAATTGGACACTGTGATTGGTACAATAAATAGTTTGGCGGCTATAGAAATGAATAATGGTAAAAAAGTAGGCATTATTTGTACGGAAGAAACAAAGAACAGATATAAAGCTGGGGCTGTAAAGTCTATTGGATCTAGGACGAGTCAGGAAAGCATAGCACATAACTTATACGCTTTACTGCGGGATTTTGATCAAGAAGGAGTGGATGAAATATTTTCCGAAAGCTTTCAAGAACGGCAACTTGGTATGGCGATCATGAATCGGTTGACAAAAGCGGCTGGACATAAGATACTATATGTGTAGTTAATGAGAAATAAGTTATATGCCGGTAAGGCAAACAGGAGGATTCAATGATAGCATTAGGATGTGACCACGGTGGTTATGAATTAAAGCAAGAGATAATTAAATATTTAGAAGCAAATGAGCTTGCTTATAAAGATTTCGGTTGCTATGATACAAAGGCAGTAGATTATCCACAGTATGGTAAGGCTGTTGCAAAGGCCGTTGCAGCTGGGGATTATGAAAAAGGGATACTTATTTGTGGGACAGGTATTGGTATATCAATAGCTGCAAATAAAGTAAAAGGTATTCGTGCCGCCTTATGTACCGATTGCTTTAGTGCGGAAGCGACTCGTCTTCATAATGATGCAAATATTTTATGCCTTGGTGGAAGAGTAGTCGGCCCAGGTTTAGCTGTTAAAATTGTTGATACATTTTTAAATACTTCATTTTCGGGGGATGAGCGTCATATCAATCGTATTAGCCAGTTAGAAGAATAAGGAGGATTGAAGTTGGAAGGAAAGAGAGAAGATTACATCTCCTGGGATGAATACTTTATGGGTGTCGCAATGCTTTCAGGAATGCGTTCCAAAGATCCGAATACTCAGGTTGGGGCGTGTATTGTAAGCCCAGATAATAAAATTCTTTCTATGGGGTATAATGGATTCCCAATAGGATGTTCCGATGATGAATTTCCATGGAACCGGGAGGGTGAGCCAGGAGAAACGAAATATTACTATTCAACGCATAGTGAATTAAATGCTATTTTAAATTATAGAGGTAATTTAGAAGGATGTAAAATTTATGTTTCCTTGTTTCCTTGCAATGAATGTGCCAAAGCAATCATCCAAGCTGGTATTAAAACTGTAGTTTATGATAGTGATAAATATGCGGGAACACCTGCAGTAGTGGCATCGAAAAGAATGTTTCATGCTTCCGGTGTAACCTGTATCCCATATAAGCGTACAGGACGAAAAGTAAATATTGAACTATAACATGAGAAGTAACAGAGTAATATCCCATGGTTCTGTATGAAGACTTGAGGATAATCCTCTTAAGACAGCGTAGGTAGAGATACATACGCTGCCTTTTTTTTGTATTCGTTCTCATTCATAAGTTGGCGTAAATTGGATAAACTATCAAATGTATTTTGTTTACTGTATAATAGCACACTTAGCTGTGTTGTGTTTTCATAAATTAGTGTTAAAAAATGAAGGATTCGAACTCATTTTTAGAAATTGATTTTATAGGAATAAATAAACTTATAAAAATGGAAAGAATAAATGGACTTTTTGTGTTTTTTTGCTTATAATAATACTTGAGTGTACGGTTAAGCCAGTAAGCAGTTAGAATTTTAAACCCAATATTGATAAGGGAGAGGTAGGTTTTAACGGTAAATGAACGGTAAAAAACGTATTGCCAGATCGCTGGCACTTATAACACAACTTGGAATTAGTGTTCTAGTACCTGTAATTTTATCTACTTTAATTGGATTGTGGATAGATCGCAGGTTTGGTACAGTGCTAACAATTCCGCTTCTCATTTTAGGTATTTTAGGAGGGGCAAAAAGTGCCTACGTTTTAGTGAAGAATGAAATCGAGCTAGATAGGAAGAATATTTTAAAGGAACCAGAGATTGATTTAATGGCGGATTGGAAAAAGCAGAAGGAGTATGAAAATGAACGATAATGTTAAACAAGTGTTTTATGAGGTATTAAGTGCAATCGGTTTTTTGTGGATTATAGTCCTAGTTATTTTATTTCTATTTATAGGCAGTCCCCTATCTTTTACTCTTTTTAAAACATCTGTGTTGATTGGTTGGACAGTTGGATGTTTGGTCGCTGCGTATTTATTCTATCATATGAAACGGTCAATTGAGAAATCGTTAGATATGGGGGAGAATGGAGCAAAAGTTCATGGAGTTAAATCATATTCTACCCGTTTATTAATTGTTATTGTACTGGCGTTTGGATCAGTTTATTTGCAATGGATAAATACGATTGCATTATTTGCCGGTCTAGTTACTTTAAAAGTAGCGGTTTATATGCAACCGTTTACTCATAAAATTTTTGCAAGATTCGGGAGGAAGGAGGACAAGGGATGATTGCAGCAACAAACGATGTAGAAATTATGATTAAA
>JBKTKK010000249.1:0-3056 GCA_047242405.1 Lachnospiraceae bacterium
GTGATATAGGATACAGCTTGGTAGATAATATCATTACTTTCAAAAAAACTCTTTTCGATTAAATGAAGGCTCGGTAGGCTGCGGGCTAATATAAGTTGTATAAATGCCTGGTGTATCACCTGTGCCTGTTCCTTAGCTGGATTGTCTATCAGGCTTTTCATTGCGTAAACAATATCAGGATGAAGGTTCGATGCAGAAATAACCGGATTGTCGGGACAATATTGCTGCAAAGTCTGTAGATATCCACCCGTAAGTGTCGGTGCAGCTAGTAGATAGATTGCTTTACAGCATCTTGTATCAAATACTTGGCAATGATGAATTAAATCGGGAAAGACGATAGCAAAGTCTCCTTCTTCCATGTGATAGAATTCTTGGGCAATTCCCAATTCTAATGTTCCATCGGTAACATAGATACACTCCAGGGACTTATGTATGTGAGGGGAAATATGGCTGGAATTTTTATGGAAAATTTCAAGATTATCTTCGATTTTTTCGTATAATGGGCGCATTCTAGAACCTCCGTATAAGATATGGATACTTTTTAATGGGGTTTGACAAGTATTATATAGGAAAAAGGTATATAATGCAAATGTAACAGGGAAATGAAAGAAAAAAGAGGAAAGGATTTTCTATTGGGATTGTAATTGACAGAAAAATGCAGGAACTATATAATCAAACACAAAGTAAACTTGGGTTAATCGAAGGAGTAAAAATGGAGAAACGAGCGACAATTAAGGATATTGCACAGCAGGCAGGCGTATCTCTCGGTGCAGTGCATTGTGCATTAAATGGCAAACCTGGAGTGGGGGAAGATACAAGAAAACGAATTTTAGAAATTGCTAAGCAGTGCAATTACAAACCGAATTTAGCTGCGGCTTCTCTAAAACGTAAGTCAGTACGTATCGCAGTAGTCTTTCCAGATGTCGTAGGGTACAATCGCTTTTATGTTCGGTATTTATGGGCCGGGTTTCAGGATTACCTTTCAATTATGAAAGATTTTAATATCGAAGTTTTGGAAATTCCTTTTTATGGAACTTCCAATCGTCTTACGGAGGAACTGGAATGTTTGTATGATTCCAATCGTATTCATGGGATGATTTGTGCAACCGGATATATGGATGAACAAGGCAAAACGGCAATAAGGAAGTTTATGGAGAGGGAGATACCAATTGCACTGGTAGGTGAGGATCTTATGGATTCTGGAAAACTATGTTGTGTACAACCGAATTACGAAGTAATTGGGAGAACGGTTGCGGAACTTTTGTCGAGAGAAATTCCGCGTGGAGGGAGCATACTTGTATGTGCGGGAGATGCTTCCGTACCATCCCATTACAAAGTAGTTCTAGGCATGGAAGCGTATATGAAAGAAAAGAAGTTTGGCAACAAGATTTATAAAATACATTCGCCACAAAGCGAAGAGGAATCGATCATGCAGATAGAACGATATTTGGAAGAGAAGGATGATATAAAGGCATGCTTTGCTGTTACAGCTAGAAGCAGTGTACAACTGGGCAAGGCATTACTGAAAACGAATAAAGCAGGTTTTATCAATAGTGTAGGAAGCGATATGTTCATTGAGAATAAAGATTTTTTGAAGGAGGGGGTTTTTACAAACTTAATTAATAAAAATCCATTTTTACAGTCCTATACTGCTACGAAGTACTTAATGGAATATTTGATGAAAGGGAAGCGACCGCAAAGCGATACCATATATGTAGGAAGTGAAATAGTATTTCAAAGTAGTCTGCCTATGTATGAGGTTGATGGGCAGAATCGGTTGTTTCTTTAATTAGAAAGCGTTAAAAATGAGGGATATTTTGCATAGTTACGAAAACGTTTTGGTAAATGCATAAGTATTCTTGACATTGTTCCCATAAGTAGATAAAATACAACTAAAACGTTTTAGTTATTTATGGGGGGAAGGATGAATCAAAAATTTTCAGAAGAGTTATTCCTGACGAATCAAACAGGAAGTTACTTATATCATACGTATGCAGAAGATTTGCCTATCATTGATTACCATTGTCATTTAGAAGCAAAAGAGATTTTTGAAAACAAGGAATTCGAAGACTTAGGAGAGATGTGGCTCGCCCACGATCATTATAAATGGAGGGCCATGCGAACGTTTGGGATTGATGAATATTATATTACTAGTCAAGCAGGATTTTTTGAAAAGTATTTAAAATTTGCTGAGATTCTTCCTCTTCTTATTGGGAATCCGATTTACATTTGGTGTGCGTTAGAGTTAAAACGATATTTTTCTATTGATGAGCCACTTGGCCCAGATAATGCGAGGGAGATATACGAAGAAACGAAAAAACAAATTCGAAAAAATCATATAACACCACGTTGGTGCATGGAACGCTCAAAAGTTGAGGTTGTCAGTACTACAGAGGACCCAATTGACACACTGGAATACCATATAAAAATGAAGAATGATTCATCAATCAAAACCAAGATTTTGACAGCTTTTCGTCCTGATAAAGCCTTCTATTGTGAAAAATCGGCCTATGTGGAATATTTGCGGAAACTATCTGCAGCGGCTGGACAAGATATTAATAGCTTCTCTTCCATGATTGCTGCACTAAAATCACGTTTGAAGTTTTTTGCTGAATTTGGAACGACGGTAAGTGATAATGGAATCGCTTCTATTTGTTGGAGTGATTATACAATGGAAGAGGTAGAGGTAGCGTTTTGCAAAGCTGCATCGGGCAAGCCATTGTCTACGAAAAAATCAACCAGTACAAGTCCGCCTTTCTAATTGAAATGGCAAAATGTTATAAGCAATACGGATTTGTTATGCAGTTACATATTGGAACCTATCTTGATGCGAATCGAAAAAAAGTAGAAAAAATTGGACCGTCAACTGGATTTGATTGTGTGGATGATTCAACCCAAATTCAATCGGTAGGGGCAATTTTAAATCGACTGACGGAATTAAATGAACTTCCAAAAACAATTCTATACCCATTAAATGCGGCACAGGTTGAGCCCTTTTCCATCCTAGCAGCTGGATTTTGTGATGGGGATGAAAAGGCGAAAGTACAATTGGGGGC
>JBKTKK010000249.1:3066-3455 GCA_047242405.1 Lachnospiraceae bacterium
TGGTGGTTTAATGATCAGGCATTTGGTATTGAGCGTCAGTTTTATGCAACAGGGAATTTATATCCAGTTTGCTTATCGGTTGGGATGTTAACCGATTCAAGAAGTTTTATTAGTTATCCAAGGCATGAGTTATACCGCCGCGTATTATGTAATTATTTCGGTACACTAATTGAACGGGGAGAGTATTTTTCGGATGAAACGTATATAAAAGAAATCATCGAAGATATTTGCTATAAGAATGTAAAAGAATACTTTGGGTGGTAAATAAAAACTAATGGGGGAAAATTATGAAAGTAGAAAAATTCGAGACATGGTGGGTGAAACGTAACAAATGTCTTTTCGATGAAAAAAGAAAAGGTGGCAGCGCGATGGATTGGGATGTTGTTGTT
>JBKTKK010000250.1:0-3454 GCA_047242405.1 Lachnospiraceae bacterium
GAAGTAGAGGATACAAAGCTTTGCCCACGCTACTGTGCACGTATGGTAAAAAACATCAAAATTGGACCATCACCAGAATGGATGCAAAGAAGATTAGCCGCGAGTGGAATTCGACCAATTAATAACATTGTAGATATTACAAACTATGTTATGGAAGAGTTTGGACAGCCAATGCATGCCTTTGATTACGAGCAAATTTCTGGTAAGAAAATTGTTGTAAAGTGTGCAGAAGATGGGGAAGAGTTCCAGACCTTAGATGGACAAATTAGAAAATTAGATTCTTCTATGCTTATGATTCGTGATGCGCAAAAGGCAATTGGAATTGCCGGAATTATGGGTGGAGAAAATTCAAAAATCACCGATGATGTTAAAACTATGGTTTTCGAAGCGGCTTGTTTTGATGGAACAAATATTCGTTTGTCGGCGAAAAAATTAGGGCTGCGTACCGATGCGTCCGGTAAGTTTGAAAAAGGCTTAGATCCAAATAACGCCAAGGCAGCCATTGATCGTGCTTGTCAGTTGATCGAAGAATTGGGTGCTGGAGAAGTTGTTGGAGGTATTATCGACGTTTATCCAAACGTTAGAGAAGAAAAAAGAGTACCTTTCCAACCAGAGCGTATGAATGCTTTATTGGGAACAAATCTTTCAAAAGAAGAAATGTTAGGCTACTTTAAACCGTTAGAATTAAGATATGAGGAAGCTACGAACGAGCTAATCATCCCTTCCTTCCGTCAAGACTTAGAATGCTGTGCAGATATTGCAGAAGAAGTTGCACGTTTCTTTGGCTATGACAATATTCCAGTATCGTTACCAACGGGTGAAGCAACTGCTGGTAAATTAACCTTTAAGTTGCGTGTGGAAAATGTAGCGAAAGATATCGCAGAATTTTGTGGATTTTCACAGGCAATGACTTATTCTTTCGAAAGTCCAAAGGTATTTGATAAGTTATTAATTCCAACGGATTCCGAATTGCGCAAGGTTGTGACAATTTTAAATCCTTTGGGTGAAGATTATAGTATTATGCGTACAACACCTTTAAATGGTATGTTAACTTCATTATCTACAAATTACAACAGAAGAAATAAGAATGTACGCTTGTATGAAATAGGCAACATCTATATTCCAAAGGCTATTCCAGTAACTGAGCTTCCAGAAGAAAGAACCCAATTTACATTGGGAATGTACGGAGATGGCGATTTCTTTACAATGAAAGGTGTAGTTGAGGAATTCTTTGATAAAGCTGGCCTTCATGATAAAGTGAAATACGATCCAAATGCAGAAAAGTCCTTTTTACACCCAGGTAGACAGGCCAATATAATCTACAATGGAGTGGTAGCAGGATATTTAGGAGAAATCCATCCAGAAGTAGCAGATAACTACAATATTGGTGACCGTGCCTATATTGCCGTATTAGATATGCCAGTGATTACCGAACATGCTTCTTTTGATCGTAAGTATACAGGAATCGCCAAATATCCAGCAGTAACCCGTGATATCAGCATGGTTATGAAACGTGAAATCCTCGTAGGTCAAATTGAAGAAGTTATTGAAAAGAAGGGTGGCAAACTTCTGGAAAGTTATAAATTGTTTGATATTTATGAAGGAACACAAATTATGGCTGGATATAAATCCGTTGCATATTCGATTACATTCCGTGCAAAGGATCATACATTAGAAGATAAAGAAGTAAATGAAGTGATGAATAAAATATTGACAGCACTTCAGGAATTGGGAATTGAACTTCGTAAATAGTGCCTTTATTTCAATGGATTTGGGAAAGTCTTACAAAAATAGTTGAAAATATTGTTAACTTATGATAAAATATCTTTGTTTGCCGTAGGAGGTGTAGAAGATGGGCGTATTAAGAATTATATTAACAATTCTATTCGCAATTGTGTGTGTTGCGTTAACAGTAATCGTATTGATGCAGGAAGGGAAATCAGCAGGATTATCCGGATCAATCAGCGGTGTTGCCGATACTTATTGGGGTAAGAATAAAGGCCGCTCAATGGAAGGTAAGCTTGAGAAGTTTACGAAGTTCATTGCAATCGCGTTTATTATTTTAGCTGTTGTATTGAATATTAATTTCTAAATAGCTGATTATGAATGAGGCTGCTAATAGTGCCTGCGGACAGTACTTTTCCGTCACAATGATGAGGGATTCGTCTGTCATTAGGTACTATAGCAGTCTCTATTTTTATATATCTAACCGGAATGCTGATACGAAGTAGATGTCTTAGGAGAAGACAGAAAGGACATGTATGGAAGTAGAACAATTGGAACAAAGAAAAGAAATGATACAAACATTATTTCAGGATCCGTTATACAAACCAATGCGATTAAAGGAGCTTGCGATGCTTCTGCAAGTACCAAAGTCACAAAGAGAGGATCTAAAGTTTGTACTGGACGAATTATTGGCAGAGGGAAAAATTAGTATTTCTGCGAAGGGAAAATTCGGGAAACCAGAACAGTTTGCTTTGGTTGGAGTATTTGAGGGAAATGCCCGAGGCTTTGGTTTTGTAAAAATAGAAGGTATGGAACGAGATGTATTTATACCAGAAGATAGTACGAATGGTGCCATACATCACGATAAGGTACAAGTCGTTCTTGTTTCAGATAGCGAAGACAATAAAAATCCGGAAGGAAAAATTGTTCGAATATTGGAACATGGAATTACGCAGGTTGTTGGTACCTATCAACGTAATAAGAATTTTGGATTTGTAGTTCCGGATAATAAAAAAATAGGAAAAGATATATTTATTCCAATTGAGAAAAGTAAAGATGCATTTAATGGTCATAAAGTAGTTGCTGAAATTGTAAATTACGGGACCTTAAAAAAGAATCCGGAAGGAAAAGTAATTGAAATACTCGGTCATGTCAATGACCCAGGAACTGATATATTATCCATTGCAAAAGCTTATGAACTGCCAATGGATTTTCCAGAAGAAGTGATCAAACAGATTCACCAGATTCCAGATGAAGTAGATGGAAAAGATGCAGCAGGCCGTTTGGATTTAAGAAGTTGGCAAACCGTAACAATTGATGGAGAAGACGCGAAAGATTTGGATGATGCGATTACCATTAAGAAAGAAAATGGAAGGTATACCTTGGGCGTTCACATCGCCGATGTTACAAATTATGTCACAGAAACTAGCCCTCTCGATAAGGAAGCATTACATCGAGGTACGAGTGTTTACTTAGTCGACCGTGTTATTCCAATGTTACCACATCAGTTATCCAATGGAATCTGTTCGTTAAATCAAGGCTGTGACCGGTTGGCTCTAAGTTGCATCATGGAAGTGGATGAAAAAGGAAACGTTGTAGATCATAGAGTTGCAGAAACAATTATTAATGTTGATAGGCGTATGACATATACAGCTGTGAAAAAGATTTTAGTCGACCAGGATGAGGAAGAAATAGAACAATACAAAGATTTTGTTCCGATGTTTCAGCT
>JBKTKK010000251.1:0-3433 GCA_047242405.1 Lachnospiraceae bacterium
GATATTATATTTGTAAAATTAGGCGCCCCTAGGCAAGAGTCTTTTCCTCGAACAACGGAATTAATGCAAGGAATCAATTATGTAATAACAAAAGCTGTCGAATTTGGAAAACCGCTTGCATTAAACTTGAGCTTTGGGAATAATTATGGTTCCCATGATGGGACTTCACTCATTGACTCTTTTATTGATCAGGCTGCTAAAGTGTGGAAAACTACCATATCGATTGGGACGGGAAATGAAGGAACCGCGGCCATTCATACGTCAGGTATTTTAGAAAATAATGTGGTGAAAGACGTGGAACTAGCAGTTGGTACTTATCAAACGGGATTTAATATTCAATTATGGAAATCTTATGTGGATACTTTTGATATTAGTATTATTAGTCCTTCAGGTGCAGAAGTCGGTCCTTTTCAGAATTTATTAGGTCCCCAACGTTTTGTCCTTGGTCAGACTGAAATTTTACTCTATTATGGGAAACCTACCCCTTACAGTACCGAACAAGAAATTTATATGGAACTGATTCCTTTTAGAGATTATGTAGATAGTGGTATATGGACCTTCCGCTTAACCCCGCGTAGAATCGTCTTAGGAGACTTTGATATGTGGTTACCAGGTGGCGGACAATTAAATGCCGACACACGTTTTCTATTTCCTACTCCTGATAAAACTTTAACCGTTCCTTCTACTGCTTCTTCCGCTATTTCCGTCGGTGCCTATGATTCCCTGCTGCTTACCTATGCTGATTTTTCTGGCCGTGGCTATACACGTACCTCAAATGCAATCAAACCAGACATTGTTGCACCAGGGGTTAATATTACCGCACCAACACCGGAAGGGTTTTATAGCACTTTTACCGGAACATCTTTTGCCACACCCATTGTAGCTGGCAGTGCTGCCCTCATGATGCAATGGGGAATTGTAAATGGAAACGACCCTTTCTTATATGGCGAAAAAGTAAAAGCGTATTTACTCCGGGGTGCACAACCCGTTGGAAATCTACAAAATTATCCAAACCCGCGCTTAGGATTCGGACGATTATGTCTTAGAGCGAGTTTTCCTGATGTATAGCTTATAAAAAGACAGCGATGGCCATTCCCATTTTTACAAGGAATCCATCGCTGCCTTTTTTACTTATTATTTTATTTCTCCCACCTTACATAAAACGAGCCATAATCGGAGCTAGTATTACGGTAAATACACCAGCAACAACAATCGAAAGGCTACTCATTGCTCCTTCTAATTCTCCTATTTCCAAAGCTTTGCTCGTACCAATTGCATGGGCTGAATTCCCGCAAGCCAAGCCAACTGCTACCGGATGGGTAATTTTGAATAGTCGGCAAATTGTCTTTGCTAACATTGCGCCTATGAGTCCGGTGAATATAACGACTGCAACTGTAATTGTTTCATTTCCACCAATTTCCGTCGAGATACCCATGGCTATTGCAGTTGTAATCGATTTAGGCTGTAAAGAATGGTAAATCATAGGATCCATTTCCATTAATACACTTAATCCAAGTACGGTTAAGGCACAAGCAAGACACCCCGCAAAGATACTAACTAAGATTGCAGCTAAATTTTTTTTCAAAACTTGTATTTGTCGGTACATTGGTACTGCAAGGCAAACCGTAGCCGGTGTTAGTAAATAAGTCAAATATTTCGCACTAATATTATAAGTATCGTAATCCACGTTCAGCAGCGATAAAACACCGATTACCAATAAGGATGATACGAGAAGTGGGTTTAAAATCGTATATGGAAATTTATTTGCAATTTTTACTGCTATTAAATAACATAAAAGACTAAGTACAACTCCAAAGTATGCTGACGAAAGAAAAAAATCATTCCAGTTCATTGTTCGCATTCCCCCTATTTTCCTTTTTTTGAATCATAAATTGCGCTACATGACCAGTAGTAACCATTACTACTAACGTGCTTATCACAGTTATGAAGACGATTCCTATCAAGCTATCCGCTATATCTCCTAGAATCGTAATCAAACTAACCGTTGAAGCAATAAAAAGTGTAGGCATTATCTGAATAAAAAAATCCGCCGCTGTTTCGATCTGCTCTAATTTTATTACATTCGTACACAAGCATAAAAAGAGTAAAAGCAAGCCATATACACTTGCTGGAACGGGCAATGGTAAAATAGCACTTAATACTTCTCCAATAAATGAAAAAAGTATAATTACTAAAAACTGAAATAATACTTTCATCTTTCTCTCTCCTATTCTTAGTTAAAATGAATCAGCCTGCTTATTATAACTCTCCTATATGGTGCATACAATAGTTAGGATGACAAAATCCGTTTCTAGAATTAACCTTATTCTCATAAAACTGCCAGTTCATATTAAAATTAAAACATGGAAAAATATTTTTTACTAAAATTTTAAAAAAGTAATTGACAAGTCAAAAGACCTATGTTAGAATGACATTCGTCAGTGAGACAAACAAGCAAAACAAGCAGTTGTGGCGGAATTGGCATACGCGCATGATTCAGGTTCATGTCCACGCAAGTGGGTTCGGGTTCAAGTCCCGTCAACTGCATGTATATTACATATCAGCAAGAGCGGACCTTTGGGTTCGCTTTTGTTTTTCATGTGATTTTAAGAAATATAGGATAAGGAGATATGCAAAAAATGCAAAACAAAGGTAATGTAATAGTTGGTCAATCAGGAGGTCCTACTGCCGCAATTAATTCGAGTTTGGTAGGAGTATACAAAACAGCTAGGGACTGTGGTGCCAATAAAATTTATGGAATGCTAAATGGGGTGGAAGGCTTATTAAAAGAACGATATGTTGATTTATCCGACCATATTTGTAATGATCTTGATATCGAACTCTTAAAAAGAACACCATCCTCTTTCTTAGGTTCTTGCCGTTTTAAATTACCCGAGCCATCCTATGACAATGAGACATATGTGAACTTATTTAAGATATTAACTAAATTAGATATCGCTTATTTTTTCTATATTGGTGGCAATGACTCTATGGATACAATAAAGAAGTTATCCGACTATGGAAAAATGATTAATAGCCCTATACGTTTCGTAGGAGTACCAAAGACCATTGATAATGATTTAGATGTAACCGATCACACCCCTGGCTTTGGAAGCGCGGCGAAATATATTGCCTCTATCACAAAAGAAGTTATCCGCGACGGATTAGTATATGGCACAAAAAGTGTTACTATATTAGAAATAATGGGAAGAAATGCCGGTTGGTTAACAGGTGCTGCAGCACTTTCCTGTGGAGAAGACTGCGAAGGTCCAGATTTCATTTATCTACCAGAAGTGCCTTTTCATATTGATCAAGTGATAGAAAAAATTAAAAAATTGCAAGAAACAAAGAAATCAATTGTTATTGCCATTTCAGAAGGCATTAAATTAGAAGACGGGCGTTATGTGGCTGAATTATCTGCTTCTCTTAACAG
>JBKTKK010000252.1:0-3426 GCA_047242405.1 Lachnospiraceae bacterium
TTTAGATGCTTCGGAGCAAAATTTCTGTGAAAATCCGGTTTCTGGTGCAAAAGATTGGGATGCGTACACCCCACCAGGAGAGCGTAGACAAGGATTTGATTACTGGTTGTCCTATGGAACTTATGATTATCATTTAACTCCCCATTACTGGCATGATTCTCCTGAACAAATCTGCCCGAATAAATGGTCTGTCGAATATGAAACAGATAAGGCATTGGAATACCTAGATGAGGCAAAAGATAAAGAAGAACCGTTTGCATTATTTGTATCATACAATCCACCTCATTTACCATATGAACTAGTACCAGAAGAGTTTTATCAAGACTGGAAGGATTTGCCCATTGAATTCCGCGAAAATGTACCAGAAGATATGAGAACGGAAAAACTAAAAATTATATCCAGGCAATATTTTGCTGCCATAGCCGGTATTGATGAAAACTTTGGTCGTATTATGAAGTACCTTAAAGATAAGAATATGGAAGAAAATACACTCGTTGTACTGTCAGCTGATCATGGTGAAATGTTAGGTTCCCATGGTTTAATGAGTAAAAATATATGGTATGAAGAGTCTATTCATATTCCTTTAATTATGAGGCAGAAAGGAAGAATTTTGCCGGGGCACAACGAAGAGATATTTGCAAGTCCAGATCATATGCCAACCCTTTTAGATTTGTTAGATATTAAAATTCCAAATACATGTGAAGGATATAGCCATATAAAAGGAATATTTGAGGAAGATGAGAATGTACCAAAGCATATGTTTATATGCTCTTATCCTGGATCTTCTGACATGGTCGATGCTTTTAGCAAGCAAGGACTTAATCATAAATGTTTTGGATGGAGGGGAATAAA
Organism: Lachnospiraceae bacterium; assembly: GCA_047242405.1. GTDB lineage: Bacteria > Bacillota > Clostridia > Lachnospirales > Lachnospiraceae > Fimimorpha. The sequence continues at coordinate 853 of JBKTKK010000252.1, forward strand.
AGGAATTGGATACACCTTTGTTATTTCCAATGGCTATAAACCAGGGGAAAAGCAAGTACAATATTTCTATGATGATAGAAATGATCCATTCCAGTTAAATCCAAGAATGATAGAACCGGATTGTCATGATGAGAATATCAAAAAATTAAGAGAGTTACTAAAAGGATATTTGGAGATGAACCACGATCCATTTCTACTATAAAAATTGAAATAAGAAAACAGACAATTATCCGTAATCAGATATTTGTCTGTTTTTTATTATAGCAATATCCATGTTGTAATAAATATTATACTTGATTACTTGTATGAAGTGTAAAATGGAATGCTATTATTACATGAAAATAATACATTGACAATAAAAAATATATAGGTTGAGTATCAAAAATAGAATAATATAATAAAGAATCGACTGATTGTGTCTGGAAATAGATATGTAAGTAACAAATATTTTTCATTATAATAATATTAAGGAAAAGAGGAGGTGCTGTAGACGAAAAAAATTATCTCACTTATATTAGCATTAATTTTATCATTTAATTTACTGACTGGATGTAGCGGGAAAAAGGTAAATAATAACGATGTTGTAAATGACCCAATTAAATTGTTGAAATTAACAGTTTGGAATGACAATAACGCATCATATTATAATGAATATAACATAAATAATATAATTTTACTCCTTTCTAGTTTATTTTCCCAATAAGGTGTATAATAAATGTAAAATTTCAAAAGGGAAAAGGAGTTTTTATGGAGAAAGCAAAAGTATATTTTACAAATATGCGTACTGGAATGAATACCAATTTACCACAAAAGCTTAAGAAGCTTATTCTTGCAGCGGGAATTAAAACAATTGACTTTGATAAGAAATTTGTGGCAATCAAAATACATTTTGGAGAACAAGGAAACTTAGCGTATTTAAGACCTAACTATGCAAAAGTCATCGTTGATACAGTGAAAGAATTTGGTGGTAAACCGTTTTTAACGGATTGTAATACACTCTACGTCGGAAGTAGAAAAGATGCGTTAGAACATATGCAAACAGCATATGAAAATGGTTTTTCACCTTTTTCTACGAACTGTCATATAATTATTGCCGATGGTTTAAAAGGAATCGATGATGTGGAAGTACCAGTTCAAGGGGCTGAATACATAAAAGAGGCCAAAATAGGTAGGGCAATAATGGACGCAGACATATTTATAACCCATTCTCACTTCAAAGGCCATGAATCAACTGGGTTTGGAGGTTGTTTAAAAAATATTGGAATGGGTTGTGGATCAAGAAGAGGAAAAATGGAAATGCATAGTGCAGGAAAACCTTTTGTGGAGAAAGAAGTCTGCATTGGATGTAAAATGTGTACGAAACAGTGTGCACACGGAGCAATAACCGTCGTAAATAAAAAAGCGTCAATTGATCATGATAAATGTGTTGGGTGTGGGAGATGTATTGGCGTATGTCCTCATAATGCGGTTAAAGCAGCTACAGATGAAACAAATGATATTTTGAATTATAAAATAGCCGAGTATAGCAAGGCTGTTGTTCAGAATCGTCCACATTTTCATATAAGTTTAGTCGTAGATGTATCACCTTACTGTGACTGTCATGGGGAAAATGATGCTGCAATTGTACCTAATGTGGGGATGTTTGCGTCCTTTGATCCAGTTGCCCTAGATGTAGCTTGTGCAGATGCAGTGAATGAACAACCAATTATACAGGATAGCTTATTGGCAGAGGTAAATCATGAAGGACATGATCATTTTTCAGCTGTATCCCCTACTACTAATTGGAGAAGTTGTGTGGAACACGCTCATAAAATTGGACTTGGTTCTTTAGAATACGATTTAATTAAAATAAATTAAAAAGTAAGACGCATATTTTTTCTTACATTGGAAAAGAATACCCTTAAAGCCGACATCCAGACTTAATAGATGAGAGAAACGGAATGGAGGGATACTATGTTAAGGGAATTTGTAAATTGCAATAGTAATAAAGAAAGATACGAAGTAATTACAAAGGAATCACAGGGAATTTACTCCGCGTCAGAAGTGGATACAATCTGCGAAATTATGGGGATTAAAACGGATGAAGATTCGACGAAACAAAAAATACAACAAATACTAGAGACTTTAGAATCAAATATGCTTAAAGAATCCGCTGGTTATTTGGTCTCAATGCCAAAGGGGTACATCCATTCCGAAACAAATAAATGATGAAGGAAAAGAGGGAGTTTGCTTCCCTCTTTTTTTCTTTGCATCTTAAGAAACCTTATAATATGACTTGACTTTAGCGCAGTTATGTGGTATTTTTAAATTAATAGCGAAACGTTTCGTTCAATGATACAAAACGTTTAATTTGAAGTTAATTTGAATAAGCATGCTACGCTTATTCTTTCTTTTATCAGAAAGTGAAACGTTTCGACTTACGAGAGAAATTTCTAATAGAAAAGGAGAGGTAGCAATGAAAGAAACAGTAATGCAGTTTGGTGAAGGTGGGTTTTTAAGAGGATTTGTGGATTACTTCTTCCACAAGTTAAATGAGAAGGGACTTTATGATGGTAAAATCGTTATCATTCAGCC
>JBKTKK010000253.1:0-1825 GCA_047242405.1 Lachnospiraceae bacterium
CTACTATACTCAATTTATCAATTGGTACCACTACACTGGCCTTTCCATCCTGCAAGGCTTTATAGTAACATAACCAGGATAAACCCGTTGTAACGCCAGAAATAATAAGAAAAATCCAGCTCTTTTTATCAATTTTTGTTATGTCATGCTGCTTTTTCGATAGAAATACCATAATCCATGCCATTAAAAGAACAACCATTGTACGAATGGAGGTTCCCAAATTTGAGTTAATGGATTGCATTCCAATCTTTCCTAAAATGGATGTGAGGCTGGCAAAGATAGCCGATAAGAGCGCAAAGTAAAGCCAGCGATTTTCATTTGTTTTAATCGAAGAACCTTCCTTTTTCGTAATCATCAAAAAAGTACCACTACCTATGGCACATATGCCTATAATAGAAAAAATCGACACGGTTTCTCCTAATATTAAAAAGGATAATAAAATAGTTAGTATAGTACTTGATTTATCAATGGGTGTAACTTTATTGACATCTCCAAGCTGTAACGCTTTAAAATAACAGATCCAAGAAGCCCCAGTGGCAGCACCAGAAAGAATTAACATAACAAGTATTTTCCAGTTAATCAACTCCAAATCTTTCCATTCACCTGTAATAATAACGAGCAACCATGAAAAAACGAGTACAACTATCGTTCTTATTGCCGTTGCCAGTGTAGAGTCCGTATTTCTTATTCCTATTTTAGCCAAAATGGCCGTGACGCCTGCAAAAAAAGCAGAACAAATCGCAAATAAAAACCACATATTCTCCCCCTATATTCGAAAACGATATCCAGCACCCCAAACGGTTTGGATATAGCGAGGTTGTGAAGAATCTTCCTCGATTTTATCTCGTAAACGATTGATGTGTACTGCTACAGTAGCACTGTCACCCATGGACTCATATCCCCATATTCTTTCATATAAAGTTTCTTTACTAAATACAATATCCGGATTCGTAACAAAAAATAACAATAATTCATATTCTTTATTTTTTAATTTCAACTCTTTCCCGCTAACGAAAACTCGTCGAGAATCCGTCGCTATTCTTATTGGACCAACCTCTAAATTACTCGCTCCGTCATCATCCAAATTTTTCAACCTCTTATATTGGGCTATGTTTGCCTTTACTTCTGCTACTAGAACACTAGGAGAAAAAGGTTTTGTAATATAAGCATCTGCTCCTAAACCGAAGCCTCTAACTTTATCAATATCTTCCTGCAACGCAGTCACGAGTATAATCGGAATATCCATGGCGTCTCTTAAAATTCTGCATACTTGAAATCCACTTACTTCTGGTAACATTAAATCAAGTATTATCAAGTCGTAGTTTTTTTTCTTTGCTAATTCCAAGCCCTCCATACCATTTGCCGCTATATCTGCTTCAAAATCATTGATTAAAAGGTAATCTCTTTCAATTGCTGCTATGGATTGGTCATCCTCTATAATTAATATCTTCTGCACATTGTTCCCCTTTCCATATTGGTAATAAAATTTTCATTCGTAAACCGCCATAAGGTAAGTTCGAAGCTTCTATGCAACCTCCCATATACGCAATAGATTTTTTAACAATTGCTAACCCAAGTCCACTTCCTTTTTGCGGATTATTTCTAGAAGGATCATTTCTATAAAATACATCAAATAATTTTTCTAATCCATCGTTAGAAACACCTGGACCATTATCATCAAATAGCAAACATATGCTCTCTCCTTCTACAACATAACAAGTTATACTTACTTTTCCTTTTGGCAAATTTTTATACTTTGCACTATTATCGAATATGTTTGTCAACACACTTGAAAAATATATAGGGTCAACAAAGATGTTTATTT
>JBKTKK010000253.1:1835-3414 GCA_047242405.1 Lachnospiraceae bacterium
ATTTCAATATTTAGCCCCTTCTTCTTATAAGTTGGGGCTGATGCTCTTAAATAATCTTCTATTTCCTCTTTTATATCAATAATTTCAGGATAGTATGGAAAATCAACCAAAAACATGATTACCACGCCAAAAATTATTAGATCTCTTTTTATCTTCTGGTCTGATACTTCTTTTTTTGATAGAAAACACGAATATGATAATCCCTGCCAGAAACGGTCAACGTATCACCAAATAACTCGTATTGGAAATCAGAAACAATACCCTTCCCTAAACGAGTACCTGCTTTCCTCATAGAAAGCCCTCAATGCATGTATACATTGAGGGACTTCGACTCTCTTATGATTCTACTATCGAAGCAATTTCTGCTAAGCGCTCAATAATTGCTAAATGCTGTGTACACTGTTTTTCACATTTTTTACAGGCAATACAATTTCCCGCCTGCTTCCCATCAATTCCCCAATGATTCTTAATTCTGGATTTAATACTATCTACCTTTCCTGTCAATATTTTATGATTATAAGCATCCATAAGCTTAGGAATTTCTATTCCCTTCGGACATCCTTTACAATAAGCACATCCGGTGCATAAGTTATTTAAGGAAACGCCTTTTTCTTCAAATTGTTGTGTAATTACCCGCGCCGGTTTTTCTTCTAAACCTTCTACAGCTTTGACCGCATCATCAATATGAGCCCTCGTTGTACAGCCAGCAAGGGTAACTGTAATTTCCTTATGGGAGGCGACAAATCGAAGGGCCGCCTGTGGTACAGTAAGGTTTGTACCCTCTGCCAAATAAGAAAAGGCTTCCTGATTTTGTGGGATGATTCCGCCTCCTAGCGGATTCATTACAACAACACCCATGCCATTTTTAAAGGCCTTCTCAATCCCATTTTGACGGAATTTATAATTAAGCGCATTATAGCCGATTAGCATTCCTCTAAACTTCCCTGTATTTACAACCGTTTCTATATCATTCCCTTGCATATGGGAAGAAAATACGATATTACGAATAAGGCCCTCCGCTTTTGCCTCTTCAAAAAAGCGATACAATACTTCCATATGTTTTTCCCAAGATTCAAGATTTAGCATACACCACATGTGATAAAAATCAATATAATCAGTCTTAAGGCGTTCTAGAGATAACTCTAATCGTCTGCGGAAAACATCCTTATCTGGATTTTCACTACCAAGCGTACCAAAATTCGTTTTGGATGTTAAATATACATCACTTCTTTTAATTTGTGAAACTGCAATACCAGTGACAATTTCACTTTTATCATCACAATAAAAAGGAGCGGTATCCCAATAATTAATTCCTTTTTCGAATGCATATAGCGGTATCTCTGCGCATTTTTCTAATCTTCCTGCTTTTATATCTTCCTCATCATAACGCATGGTTCCTAAACCAATAGCAGATACTTTTATACCGGTGTTTCCATACTCTTTATAATACATACTATACGCCCCCTATTTCGTTAATATTAATTCACCATTTTTAATATCAATGGTGCACGTCCCACCTGTTTTTAATTTGCCGAATAATAATTCTGACACGAGAAGTGGCTTTACCTCATTATTAATT
>JBKTKK010000254.1:0-3408 GCA_047242405.1 Lachnospiraceae bacterium
CTTCATATCGTTTGCCTTTGATAAAATCGTATTTGCTTCGCGATTCATTTCCTGTGCTATAAAATCCAACTTACGACCGATATCGCCACCATTCATTAACGCCTCACGCGCATGAGTAATATGGCTTTTTAAACGTACTGTTTCCTCGTCTACACATATCTTGTCCGCAAAAAGAACAACTTCTGCAGCAATGCGATTTTCATCAATACCGCTGCCTTCTAGTAACTCTTTCACCTTATCTTCTAATTTTTGACGATATTCCTGAATAATCTGTGGAGAGCGTTCTTCCACTTGGGCTACGAGAGTTTCCATGTTATCAAGCTTCTTAAATAAATCCTCCTTTAGCTGCTCCCCTTCGCGGCAGCGGGTCTCCATTAACTTCTTCACCGCTTGGCTCACTGCTTCTTTAATTAAGAGCCACAATTCTTCTTCGTCATCCTCGGATTGTTCCATTCTTAATACTTCTGGAAAGCGCGCCAAAGTTGATACTTTAATATCGTTTTCTAAATGGAACTCTTCTTCCATTTCCTGAAAGCGTTCCATATACTCTTTTGCAAGAGTACGATTGTATTTTAGGCTAACACGCCCTTCGGTATAATCTTCATAAGTTATAAACATATCCACTTTACCGCGGTGAATATCATACTTTATGAGATTTCGAATTGCAGTTTCAAAAAAATTGAATTTCTTTGGTAATTTTATCGATAAATCCAAATAGCGGTGATTTACCGACTTCATTTCGACAGCGATTTTGCATTGTTCATTAATCAATTCATATCTACCGAAACCAGTCATACTCATCATCATAATTTTATCTCACTCATTTCAAGTCTTTTCATATTCCCATCTATTATAAGCGATTCTATAATTCAAGTCAACAAAAATTGGCACATCGCTCCGTTAGAGCTGTTGCATGTTCTTGATATCAGGGGAAGCCATCAAGGAATAATTTGTATGATAAATAACAAAACCCGGCTTTGCTCCCGCTGGTTTCTTTACATGTTTTCTTTCAATATAATCAATCTCCACCTTATCGCCTTCTCTCCCTTTTGAATAGAAGGCAGCCAATTGTCCCGCCTCTTCATATGTCCGATCTGGTACCTCTTTCCCTTCCGTTTTTATAATAACATGAGATCCGGGTATATTTTTGGCATGCATCCAAATGTCTCCACCATCTGCAAATTTAAAAGTCAACTCTTCATTTTGATAATTGTTTTTACCGACATAAATATGAAATCCATCGGAAGATACAAAGTGATACGGCTTACTCGTGATTTTCTCTTTTTTATTTCCCTTTCCGGCTATCGCATGTTTCTTAATGTATCCACACTGGGTTAGTTCCTGTTTAATTTGTACAAGGTCTTCTACGGACAGAGCCATTTCTAAAGAAGTAGCAACTGACTCTAAATGATTTATTTCATCTTCCGTTTCTTTTAGTAAATCCACCAAAGCCTCATTCGTTCTTTTTAGCTTATTATACTTTTCAAAGTATTTCTTTGCATTCTCTTGTGGGGTTAACCGTTCGTCCAGTGGTATCGTTAATGGTTCATTCGTATAATAATTATCTACCGTTGTCGACTTCGCTCCCGATTCAATCTGATAGCCATACGTATTTAATAGTTCGCCATATACGCGATACTTGTCTCTCTTTTCCGTATCTGTCAATTGGCGCTGTTGCAGATCATATTTCTTTCTGCTTCTCTCTAACGCAGTTTGAACGACTTTACGAATCTCCGCCGATTTTTGACGAATCCTTGCGATTTGATTACGCTGTGCATAATATAGTTCTAATACCTCACTAATGGAAGAAAATGGTTTACATGTCTCGTCCTTGTAGCTGTCGAGTCTTATGGACGAAAATGCAATTGGCTCATCCTCTTTATAAACGATGTTCGGATAGAATTCCCCGTCCTTAATCACCTCAATCATAGCTACAAAACGACTTGCTAAATGTAACTTTTCTGTATCACTTAAAGCACTCACAGGTAAGGAAGTATCGATTCCCGCCCGATAAACAATCTCTTCTGCTACCAAAGGACTGATACCAGTATAGGAAGAATAAATTGCCTTTGCGGCTTGATTATTACCTTTTTCAAATATGGTCAAACAGTCTTCTAAGGTGACTTCCATTGGATTTTTCTTTTTCATCGTTTCAGGAATAAAGTAGTTTCTGCCCGGTAGTACTTCTCGAACCGAACTCATATGCGCGGATACGTGTTTTATACTGTCTATTATCATACCTTTATCATCGCAGAAAATAATGTTACTATGTTTTCCCATAATTTCCACCATAAGATGCTTTCTACACAAATCCCCTAATTCATCCAAGTGTTCAAGCTCCATATCAATAATTCGTTCCAATCCCGGTTGTACAACGGAAAGGATCTTAGCATTTCCGATATGCTTTCGTAACAACATACAAAAATTGGGTGCAGTCAATGGATTGGTTTTCGACTGTTCGGTAAAATAAATAAGCGGTAAACCAGCTGAAGCCGATATAAATAGTTTATAATTTTCTTTATTATTTTTAATCGTAAGCATCAACTCATCATTTTCCGGTTGTGCGATTTTGGAAATTCTTCCATTCACGATCTTTTCATTCATTTCATTTACGATATTGCTTATAACGATTCCGTCTAATGCCATGATAATCTCCAATCTTCCCCAGTTTACTCCTAGGTTATTTCATATAGAATTATAACAGAAAAAAAAGGGAAAAAAAAGGCAAAAGCACAAAATCATATCAAAAGAAGAGACTTTGTGCTTTTACCGCAATATCCTTAATATTGGTTTCACTAAGAAACTTTCAATCTACCTACCGTGTCATTATTATCTTCCGGTCTTGTTAGATGTTTATACATACTATAAATAAAATCTATCGTATAAAAGATCAGTAAACTAATTGCAATAATTTTACTAAACATCGATGGGATCTGTCCCACTAAATTTTTCATGAAGCTATCGAGGAAATAAAAGAATATAATACCTAAAAATCCCCAACCAATACTGCTTTCCAGACAAATAATCCCTTTGTAATTGCAAGGCTTTTTACTATAATCCCACCAAAAGCTACCAAAAATCTTTATCATAACATAAGCGGTAACCAATTCCATCGTAGTGGCTAATAAGCTGCTGGCCACAAACAAAAAAACAAGGTTGCTTGTAAATGGAACAAGAAATATATAGGCACCAATTGCTCCAAAACCATAAATAATACAGAAGGGACCATGGGTAAAACCTCTGTTTAAAATTGGTCTTTTATATTCTAAGGATACTACAATACATTCCAAGACATAACCAAAAAAGCTGAAAACAAAAAACCAGTTAATAAAATAAAATATATCCATTCCAAATATCTGCATATGTATCTCCTTTCGGGGACTGTGATTTAATATGGTCTAAGTAAGT
>JBKTKK010000255.1:0-3406 GCA_047242405.1 Lachnospiraceae bacterium
TAGAGCACCTGACTCTTAATCAGGGTGTCCAGGGTTCGAGCCCCTGGAGGCGCATGAAACAATGTGCCGATTCTTAGGTAAATAACCTTGGGGTCGGCATTTTTTGTATAGGTATATATTTTGTTGTTCGGTAGCCATTCATTTGTTTCGATTATTTAACTAATAGTAATATTTGGAGGATGAGGTATTGAAAAAAATATTAATACTGGGAGCGGGTGTGTACCAAGTGCCACTGATACAAAAGGCTAAAGATTTAGGGTTGTATACAATTGTAGTAAGTGTGGATGGGAATTACCCGGGATTTGCTATAGCAGACAGGGTATATTATGTAAATACCATGGATAAGCATGCAATTTTAAAAATTGCAAAAGAGGAAGGTGTAAGTGGAATTTGTACCACTGGAACAGATGTTGCCGTAATTACATTAGGCTATGTATGTGAGCGGTTAGGTTTGTCTGGATTATCCTATGAAGGTGCCATGTTAGCAACTGACAAGGCTAAAATGAAAAAAGCATTTTTAGAAAATAAAGTGAATACAGCAAGGTTTGAAGTATGTTCATCATTAGAAGAAAGTTTATCTGCATATGAGCTTTTAAGAAAACCTGTTATGTTTAAAATAGTTGATAAATCAGGTAGTAGGGGGATTATAAAAGTAGAAAACAAAGAGGAAATACCTTCTATATATAAAGAAATGATGGCTGTTACACAAAAGTCTTATATAATTGTGGAAGAGTATATAAGTGGAATTGAGATTGGTTTAGATGCATTTGTACAAAGAGGGAAAATAAAACTGATGCTTCCCCATGAAAAGATTGTATTTAATAATGGAAAAGCCGGTGTACCATTAGGTCACGTTCTACCATATTATGGAGGTTATGAACTACAAAACCGTATTCAAAGAGAGGCGAAAAAAGTAATTGATGCGTTACATTTAGATAATTGTGCGGTAAACATGGATTTATTTGTTACAAATGAAGGTGAGGTATCAATTATAGAAGCAGGTGGAAGAGCTGGAGCAACAGGAATTCCAGAGGTGATTTCTTACTATACGGGAACCGATTATTATGAGGCTATTTTACGAAATGCATTAGGTATTTCTGTTGATTTTCATACGGAGACTGATCGGGCAGTCGCTTCTATGTTGTTATATAGTAATACAACTGGGGTGTTGAAAGATATACATTATAGTCAAGAGGCGAATGTAAGTGTAACGATCGATTATAAGAAAGGTGATTATATACACAAGTTCGAAAATGGTACACATAGAATCGGTCAGGCTATTTTATGGGATTGTGATTATAATCAACTTATGAATAAATTAGAGGAATTCCAAAATAGTTTAACGGTAGAAGTGAATGGAGAGGTGCAAGTTGAAGTTTAATCAAATTGAGACTCCTTGTTATATTATAAACAAGGAAGCGTATGATAGGAATAGAAGACAATTACAAAGAGCTTTTGAAAGTTTTTGGGGAAAGAAGTTAATCTTAGGATATTCCATAAAGACAAATCACTTACCGTTTATGATTCATTTAGCAAAACGCGACGGGTGGTTGGCGGAAGTGGTTTCCGAGGACGAGTATCAATTGGCATTAGATTTAGGATACAAAGAGAATGAAATTATTTATAATGGACCACAAAAGAAAGACCATGTTTTGTATGCTTGTAAAAAAGGAAGTATCGTTAATTTAGACAATTTGCAAGAAGTAGCTATGGTGTGCAATTGTTTAACGGAAGATGAAAAAAAGAATTGCCACATTGGTCTTCGAATAAATTTCGATTTAGAAAAAGAGTGTCCTGGAGAAACAACAAGTGGAGAGGTCCCTGGTCGGTTTGGTATTTGTTTGGAAAATGGTGACGTTCAGAAAGCAGCTATTATGCTAGGAAAAGCAGGTATAAAAGTTAAAGGGATACATATGCATGCAAGTACAAAATCAAGAAGCATAGATGTGTTTCGTGCTTTGGCTAAAAAAGCTGGTGAGATTGTACATGAAATACCACTGTTAGATATTGAATACATCGATATTGGCGGCGGGTTCTTTGGTGGAAATTATTTTCCCGGCAAGCCATCTATTTTAGAATATGCAAAAATTGTTTGTAATACTTTAAAGGAATCCATTAATTCCAATGAGGTTACTTTGATTTTGGAGCCAGGAGCAGCAATTACAGCAACGGCAGCGGATTATTGCGTTTCGGTTTGTAATATTCGTAGTATAAGAGGGAAAAGAATCGTTACAGTGGATGGCACCTGCTTACATATTAATGCTTTTATGCACCCAAAGAGGGAAACACCATTTACATTAATTGATGGAGGAGAAAACATAGAGGAAGAACAGATTATTGGCGGATGTACGTGCATGGAAATGGATCGTTTTTATCCGAGGAATTTGAATGATGAGATTTGTATGGAGAGCCGTCTGTTATTCCATTGTGCTGGCGCCTATACAATGACGCACAACAGTTGCTTTATTAATAATCCTCCTAATATTTATGTGCACGAAGAGGATTCGTATGAAGTAGTAAGAAAAAAAGATTATAAGTTAATGCAGATGTAAAGAGGAAGGCCTCGTCTCACTTTATTTCTAGGAAGTGGTTGACGGGGCTTTATAATTTTTACTATAATAGCCATTGAAATTATGCGAGATGCCAAATATTATGTTTGCAGTATGGGTATTATCGTAAAAGTTTCAAAGGAGGATATTCGAGTGATTTTACTTGGCATGTGTATTGGCGTTTTAATTGGAAATAAGTTTTTTCCAGTAAAATATAAAGGTATTAATGAGAAGTTACAAGTTGTTTGTACTTTAATTTTAATTTTTTCCATGGGGGTAATGTTAGGAAGGCGGGAAAATTTTATTAAGGAAATATCCTCATTTGGGTGGACAAGTTTCTTATTCTTTCTTATTCCATCCATTGTCTCTATTGGGGTTGTTTATCTTCTTACAAAGAGATTTTTTGAAAAAGGGAGTGGAAAAAGAGGGAGAGACTAATGGTTATTTTGTCAATTATTGCTTTGTTTTTAGGCGTTTTATATGGTTTGATCGGGTTTGATATTGAATTAATAAATTACATCACAAATAATGTGGATTATATATTATACTTACTTATGTTTTTAGTAGGCATTAGTGTTGGATTAAATCGAGGAATTGTAAACAAAATAAAAGAATACCATATTAAAATATTTATCATACCTTTTGGAACGATTGTAGGATCCATATTGGGTGGTGTGATCTGTAGTTTTATATCGGCCTACGCCATAAATGAATGTACCGCTGTAGCCAGTGGACTAGGATGGTACAGTTTATCCGGTGTTGCAGTAAGTAAATTGGCAGGGGCTAAACTAGGCAGTATTACTTTTCTTAGTAATTTAATGAGGGAAATTTTTTCCTTTTTTTGTATTCCATGGATT